>DAOWHR010000216.1 GCA_030641315.1 Anaerohalosphaeraceae bacterium
AATCAGGCGCAAAGAGCCAGACACCGGCGACGCCTGCAATTCCGCAGATCATGGCGCTGCACTATCAGTGTACGAGACTGCTGGAAGAGGGCATGGAGAATGTCTGGGCAAGGCACAAGAAGATGGCTGACTATGTTCGCGGCTGGGCAAAGGAAAACTTCGCACTGTTTGCGCCTGAGCAGTACGCGTCCAATACGCTGACTTCGGTAAAGAACACGAGGGGGATTGATGTGGCTGCGACGATAGCGGCTATTCAGCAAAAGCACAACACAGTATTCGGCAACGGGTACGGCAAGATCAAACAGGAGACTTTCAGAATCGCGCACATGGGCGACATCAGCATGGACGACCTGAAAGAACTGCTGGGCTGGATAGACGACGAGATCAAGTAGGCAGGTATTGCCATCACAGAAAAGCAAAACCAACAGGCCCTGAGACAATTAAATCTCAGGGCCTTTGTTATTGGCTGTTATCGTGGTTGTTGGAGATTTGGTTTAGTTTTGCAGGAGGTCTGGTTTTGTTTTTCTTTTTGACATTGCCAATGCTGCTGCTCCGAAGGTGAACAGAGCTAATGTCGCAGGTTCTGGTATTGGTACGGGATCTGGACTTGGTACAGTATTATTGAGTGCCCACTCGCTTGAGTCGTCTGGCAGTGCGATCAGATGCACACCTACAAAGATGTTCCCCGATGCTATCTTAGCGTTAATTGCATCAAAATCGTAGCCGTTTTCAATGTCAAATATCACGCCCAGCTTTTCGCCGGCGTTGATGCCATCTTTAGTAGGCTTTTTCTTTGTTCCAAAGCTGAAATCCGTATCGAGAACGCTGTTCATTCCGCCCTGGAGTTGCGCGACTTTTTTGTCCTTGACAAAATTCACACCTGAACTGTTAACGATCGTGAGCTTACGGTCAAGATACTTATCTCCACCAAAGTAGACAGCTTTGATCGAACTTGAATCTATGAGGTTTGCGTTAACTATCTCGAACAGGACCTGGTCCTGGCCATACTGCGAAACTTCAACGTACATGTCGAGGCCCGGATCGTCTGCAAAGGCGCCGTTATCCGTGTACACACCAAGGTCGTATATGACCGATGCATGTACGCCTGCAACGGTGAGCAGGCATAGACAAAATGCAATTTTCGGCAGATTATTCATTGTATTCCCCTTTTGGATAAATGTTCAATTCTTAGTTAAATATAGATTGATTCATTTAAAACTTAAGAAACATAAGCGGATTATCCAAATAGAAAATAATACTGCGGCCTGGTTCGCAAGAACGTATTTATTATCGGGGCATAATCATAAATATGATAGGCTATTGCGTTATTTGCAAACACGAAATCCGATGTAGAAGTCTGTTGAGTATGGCGCGGCTTCGTAGCTGGAGGCGACTTCGCATAAGTTGCTTCCGTGGGACCATCCGCCGCCTTTAATGACGCGATAGTCTCCATCGCAATTGGGATTGAAGCAACTGCTTGTCCACTCGAACAGGCTGCCTGTCATGTCGCACAGTCCGTAACCATATTCACCGAAGCTTCCGACGGCGGCGGTTCCGTCAGGGTGGTTCGAATCGTAATAGTTTGCGATGTCGGTATCGATGTCGTCTCCGCATCCATAGCGATAGTTCCCATCGAAATCCGCGACTGCCTGCCATTGCCATTGTGTTGGGAGGTGATAGTCGTAATACTCGCAGAAGGCGGTCGCTCCGTACCAGTTAACATAAGTTACGGGGTGATCTTCAAAACCGGTTTCTACGGTGAATTGGTCGTCTTCAAATTTGATCCTCGCTGCGCCTCCATCGATTGCTCCAGCGATATTTTGGCCTGGTCCGTCGCCGTCGTAATATGTGTTTCCGACAAAATCCTGGCCTGTGTTTGAGCCGCTTTTTCCGATGGCATCGTTTCCGCTGACGGAGATGTCTCCCGAATCGAGAGCTGCGTTTAAGAAGAGACAGTACTGTGCGTTGGTGGTTTCATATTTACTGATCTGGCCGTTGAAACCTTCATGTCCCTGCAAACCCGGGTCATCGACAGATACCCAGACTATCCCAAGCGTATCGGGGCTGATACAGGCGGGGTCATCTGGAGTCTGGTTGCAGTTGATAAGCCAGTTGGACGCCATCAATGCCAGATCGGCGAAATCAACCTGACAGTCATCGTTCAGGTCGCCGAGCAATTCAAACTGACACGAGGCGAAAGATACCGATCCGCTTAGAGAAAAGACAGCAGCCATTATTAGAATTGGATACGTTTTCATCACCATAACTCCCGATCAGATTCATATTTTTCCGATTTAGGATGGTAATTGTACCAAGAAAGTAACGTTGTTATCAAGATAATTATTATTTCTGTGCCATACAGCTGTCACCTGGGCTGGTAAAAACCTTTTATGACAACATATCGTTTCTTATACTTGATACCGGACAATGACAGCATAGTATAACTTTTCATACAATTATACCCGGTAGTCGGATTGCCCTTTACAGGGCAGCGGTGTGCTGTACCGCGTCCAACCGACATCGGGTATATTTTTTTGGGGGGTATATGGAATCAGAGCATAAAAAAACCGGGCAAACTAATGACAGCATGGTACAAAACCAGGCAAGTCACAAAGAGATGCGTTTATTGGGTGAATGGGCGGTGAAACTCTGCTTAGATTACGGCAGAAGTAACATTATAATAAGGCAGCTTCATTATTTTGCCCTGAGACGAAAAAAACTCCGTAAACCTGATGGCAGCGAATACAGGAACTGCCAGGATGATCTTTTCTTTCTTCAGATCGCATGCAGACTGGCCCGGCAGATGAATCTTCTGCCTTACGGTATATTTGCAAGTGATATAGGAAAGGGTTTGGCTGGGAGATCATCGGTTACGAAACCCGGTTCGTATCATGAAGATTTGAATAACGCGATAGATGTATTTCTAGTTGCATATACAAGATCAATGGTCAGGTCCATTCTGCCTGTTCATGTTGAGGTATGGCTTGAAAACTCGACAGCGGTTAATCTTCTTTTGCCCGTGGCGGCAAAGTTCAATGTTGACCTGCTGACATACACAGCCGATATTCCTTTAAACACGATCTGGCTGCTGATCCGAGAATTCTGCAAGCTGGACCGTCCAATAGTGATATTCCATTTTTCCGATCTGGTCAAATATAAAGACGGTTTTCTGGTTACGGCGTTCGACAAGCTTAAAGCCGTGATATGTCAGTACAGTCTAGCAGAAAAGATCGACATACATTTTGAGCATATGATGCTGACGGAATCACAGTTTTGCCAATTCAATCTGCCTCTGATCCCTGAAGGTGAAACATGTTCCGGATTATTGCACAGTAAGGTGTGTGAACTGCACGCACTTGAGGCGATGTGCCCCGGTTACATAGGTAGCATTCTGGATGCTCGTCTTGGAGAGTACATCAACCCAGATGAGATCAGAAAGGCGAAAAGAATTATTAACTTCACTTACAAACTGGCATACGGACGGCTAAGCCGGTGTGTTGGGAAGGGAACCTCTGCGCACAGCGTGATTACGGCGCTGCGTTGCGAAATGCACGATCAGTATTTCGGCGGCAAGGTCATACCAGGGGATAGCAAAAGCTGAGCACCCTTGGGTTGACAAGTCTATTGTACTCTTCCATCTCCATGCGTATGGCTTTTTCATGTGTGCCGCCCTGAAAGACGATGTAGTCCTGGTCGGCCAATGACGAATCAAGAAATGTCAGCAGACCAAAAATATTTCCGATAGGCGGTTCTGCCCCTAGTGCACAGTCTGCGAACATCTTGGCCATTTCGGATTCCTCGGCGAGTGAGACTTCATGTACTCCAATCTGGCGTTTTAGAGCGTCGAAGTCAATTTTATAACATGCAGGAAGAACGCACATATAATATTCATTGTCGGCCTTTATTACCACGGGCTTTGCTACATGCCTGCCGGGTACATGCTCTTCGGCGGCCATCTGCTGGGCGGTAAAGGTCGACCTGTGTTCGGAGACCTCATATTTTGCTGAAACCTTGTCAAGATATTCCATCAATTGCATGATACACCTCCTGAAACTAAGTAGTTAATGGTAATTATACCCTTGAGGGTAGTAAACGTCC
>DAOWHR010000276.1 GCA_030641315.1 Anaerohalosphaeraceae bacterium
CCCCGGCACGCACGAAGCGTTCAACAACTGGGGCGGTATCCTTCTCGAACAGGCCAAGACAGATCTCGGCGATGAACGGGAAAAGCTGCTCACCGAAGCTGTCGAAAAACTAATGACCAGCGAAAGCGTAAAGCCCGGAGCAGCTGCGTATAACCTGGCCTGCGTGTACGCGGTTATGGACAATTACGACCAGAGCAGAAAATGGCTGGAAACCGGCGCAAAGGCCGGAACTCTCGAAACACGGGAACACGCAATGCAGGACACCGACCTAAAACCATTCTGGCGAGAAGACTGGTTCAGGAAATTGGATTGGAAGTAACGGCAGGTTGAGGGTTGTGTATATATCTTGAGGAAAACTATATGTCACTTAAAGAAGGAACGAAAGTTGAATTCATAGCGAGTGACCCGTGGGATTTTGTAACCGCTGTTGGTTCTGGGCCTTTTGAAGGTCTGGTGTCAGGAGTGTGTCAGGATAAAGATTCTATTCTGGTAAAATTAAATGAGCCATTGGTGTTTAAGGACTCGGTGGCCGAATATCTTGTTATTTCGCCAAGGCATCAGGGGTATCCTCTTAAAGGTATAATGAAAGGCCAAGAGGTTTGCTGTGGTATGATGGGGATAACAAAGGAGCAAGCGGAGTCGGACGATCCGTGTGATACGAGTTGGTGGAGAGGCGGTGGAATTGTAAGCACAGGGAGTATTAGAAAAGCCGGATAGTTGGTGAAGCTTCTTTGCTTTGATATTAGGAGATAGTATTTGCTTGTTATCTTGGGGGCAGTGGTGTAGATTGTTGGCGTGAATATTGTTTTGAGAATGGAGAGTTTTATGGATCGTCGTGATTTTCTTAGGTTTGTTGGGGTTGGTGCAGTTTCTGTTGGGCTTGGCGGTTGTGGTGAGTCGATGGCCAGTGCTGGCGGCGGGGGTAAAAAGCCCAATATTTTGTTTATATTTTCCGATGACCATGCGGTTCAGTCGATCAGTGCTTACGGCTCAAAGATCAACAAAACTCCTAACATCGACCGTATCGCGGAAGAAGGCGTGATATTTGACCGGTGTTTCTGCTGTAACTCTATCTGCGCTCCGAGCAGGGCGGCGGTACTTACGGGTAAGCACAGTCATGCCAACGGCCAAATGACGAACCTGAACACGTTTGACGGTTCGCAGGTTACTGTGCCTAAGCTGCTCAAACAGGTTGGCTATGAGACTGCGTTGATCGGCAAGTGGCACCTCAAGACGAATCCGACCGGTTTCGATCACTGGCAGATACTGCCCGGTCAGGGGAACTATTACAATCCTGACTTTAAGACGGATGGCGGGAAGGTCCGATATGACGGGTACGTGACGGATGTTATTACCGATCAGTCCTTGAAATGGCTCAAGGAGGAACGAGATAAGAATAAGCCTTTCCTTTTGATGTGTCAGCATAAGGCACCGCATCGGGTTTGGGCGCCGGGCCCCAGGCACCTTACTATGTATGACGACGTTGAGATACCCGAGCCGGATACACTGTTCGACGATTATTCCAATCGCAGCGATTTGCTTAAAGACAATGAGATGATGATCGCCAATCATATGATGTACGATTACGATCTTAAGATAGCCGGCGCAAAGGAAAAGGACGCCCTCGGCAGGGCGTTCAAAAATCCCGAGCTGAGGCGCATGACAAAAAAGCAGCGTGCCGACTGGGACGCGGCCTATGAGCCGAAGAACGATAAGTTCCGCCAGGCAAACCTTACGGGTAAGGCACTTGTGCGGTGGAAATATCAGCGATACATCAAGGACTATCTGCGGTGTGTCGCTTCGGTCGATGACAATATCGGCAGGATGCTCGATTATCTTGATGAGGCAGGTCTGGCGGATAATACGATTGTGATCTACAGTTCCGATCAGGGATTCTATCTTGGCGAGCACGGGTGGTACGATAAGCGGTGGATGTACGAGGAGTCTTTCCGTATGCCGTTCGTTATGAAGTGGCCCGGTGTGATGAAGCCGGGCAGGCGGAGTACGGCCCTGTCGCAGAATATCGATTTTGCACCGACATTTCTGGATGCGGCTGGTGCGGATGTGCCCGAAGCGATGCACGGGGTGAGCCTAAGGCCGCTGGCAAAGGGCAAGGTGCCGAAGACATGGCGAAAGTCTTTGTACTACCATTACTATGAGCGGGGCGAGCATCATGTACCCAGACATGACGGCGTACGAACGGACAGGTACAAACTGATTCACTACCAGGACACGGATGAGTGGGAACTGTTCGATCTGAAGAAAGATCCGCAGGAGATGAAAAGCGTATACGGCGATTCGGACTATGCGAAAATTGCCAACGAAATGCATTCCGAGTACGAGCGGATCAAAAAATATTACAACGTCCCTGCAACAAAAAAGTAAGCAGCAGTATAGTTGCTTTTTGTGACACGAAAGTGATAGTTACATTAGCAACTTGTGTAGTGTTTGCGGTTCGATGGTTGTGAAGTCCTCGTAAATGGCGGCGGCGTTTTGGGCTTGCTGCCAGTCCTGGGCGGAACCGGCTTTTATCGCGACGTAGGGCATGTTAGCATTTTGTGCGGCCTTAAAGCCTGACGGGGAATCCTCTATCACAATACACGCTGATGGCGGGATGTTCAGTTGTGATGCAACAGTCAGAAGTCCCTCAGGGTTCGGTTTGCCGGTTGTTACCTGGTCACGATCAAGAATAACATCGAAAAAAATTCTGATATCCAACTCGTCTAAGACGAAGTCCACGTTGGCTTTAGGAGAATTTGACGCCACTGCCATTGGCACCCGGGCAGCATTTAGTTTTTCCAGTAATGCGGTAAGGCCGAAAATTTCTTTGATCACAGGGCGGTAAGTATCGCGGTAGATGGTCTCTTTTTCAAAGCTTATCTGTCCGATAAGATCATCGCTGACATTGTCGCCGAATAATGTCTTTACATTTCGTTCATTGCACTTTGCATGAATGTATGTTCTGTAGTATTCCGGTGTTATGTCAATGTCATGTCTTTTGCACAGCTCTATCCAGGCGTTTTGGTGGAACAGGGCATTGTCTACCATTGTTCCGTCTAAATCGAAGATGACTGCCCAGTTTTTTTGGTGCTTCATAAAACAAATTCACAATTTTCCGATTGTAATTAATAAGCCGATGGTTAATATACAGCAACAATTTGCTAAAATCAATTCATCAATAATTTTGTTCGAATTTTAAGCTTTTATGAACGTTATGGTAAAAAAGTACAGTTATTTTGTGTAAAATCGAAAATAAAGTAATAAAAACACCTCCCAAACGATATTATACTATAGAGAGAAAAGAATTCGTGGTGGTTTTAACAGGGATTGAAAAGAGAGACGAGAGGCAATAATGATATCTTTTAGTTGTGACAACTGCAATGCAAGTCTCAAGGCGCCGGATGAGTATAAAGGCAAACGGGTTCGGTGCAGCAAGTGTAAAACGGTGGTAACTATACCTTCGCCGCCTGCTAGAGAGGTGATCGAGGTTGGTTGCGGTGACAGCTGCGCAGAGTTTGACGCGGCATTGCTGGAACTTTCCAGATGGGAAAAGCAGGCGCCGGCTGTTGATGAGGAAGATATTGAATAGTATTCAGATGGCATGAAAACAGGTCTTTAATTTTGGATTGAGGTTTTCTATTCATATCAGGATCCTTGTATAGTTTGGGGTGTATCTACAGCGTCTTTTTCTGGAATTTTAAGGAGCATGTCCATGCGCGAAATTATCTCAACCGAAAATGCCCCCGGCGCTATCGGTCCATATTCACAGGCAGTTATGGCTGGCGGCGTGCTTTATATTTCCGGTCAGCTTGGTATTGATCCGGCAACCGGAAAAATGACAGGCGACACCGTTGCCGACCAGACAACTCGCGCATTAGAGAATATCAAGGCGATACTGCAAGCCGCACAGATGGACCTTGACGATGTCGTGCAGTGCCAGGTCTTTCTCGCAGACATAAAGGACTTCGGCGAAATGAACGCCGCCTACGCCGAATATTTCCCAACCGACCCCCCAACAAGAGCGGCATTCCAGGCAGGAGCACTGCCGGCAGGCGGTAAAGTAGAGATACTCGCAACAGCGGTCAAGTAGAAATGCTGGATATTAATCCATCGTTGTCACACCGATACAGTTGAGTAAGATAGATATCAGTGGCGTTTTGAAGGAGTTTCTTTTCAAATTACCTCTGAAAAAATCATCCTGATTGGTTCAAGTTATGGTTAATAATATATGCAAGAAATGTGGTTGTTCAATGACTTGGGCACAACAACGAAAGCAGTTTGGCAGACTAAAGAAGTTTTTTTATTCTGCTAACCAAATCGATGACTGTTTACCACGTTGCCAGAAATGTGTCACTGAATGGCGAAAAGAGCGTCCCCCAATTGATGATGCAAAGTGACCAAAGTAGACGTTGCCTCAATTTTCCGATGGAAAGATCTCTCTTTGAATTGTGCTGATGAAGAATCTGCCATCAGCTTTTGTGAAGTCTATCAGTTTGTCTATCTGCTTTTCTATGTGTATGCCGTCGTTCGATACTGTTGACAGGCCTATCACGGCTTGCTGTTTTGAATCGTTTTTGGCGACTTCGGCGACCGCGAAGTTGAAACGGTTTTTCAGCCGTTCGATCAGGCTCTTTACGATGGCGCGTTTCTGCTTCAGCGAACTAATCCCCGGCAGATTTATCGTTATTGTTACCGCTCCTATCAGCATGTTAGCCCCTTGGGTGGAATTTCTTGTGTATCGCTCTTAGCCTTTCCTGGTCTACGTGTGTATATATCTGTGTTGTTGCGATGTCAACATGTCCCAGCATTTCCTGCAATGATCTCAGGTCAGCTCCGCCGCTTAACAGGTGCGTAGCAAAGCAATGTCGTAATGTGTGCACGGTCAGGTTTCGCGCAATGCCCGCCCGAGCCGCGTACTTTTTAACTATTCGCCAGATGTTCGTTCTGTCCAGCCGTTTGCCCGTCCGTGTCAGGAACAGGTAGTCCTTACTAACCGGCTTTACCAGTGTCGGGCGCAGTTGCGCCAGATATTCTTCCACAGCCGTGATGGCCGCATGTCCCAGCGGGATAACACGTTCTTTACTCCCTTTGCCGATTGCCCTTACGTACCCGATCTTGAGGTTCACGCTTGCGACTGTCATATCTGCAACTTCGCTGGCCCGTGTGCCCGTCGCATAGAGCATCTCCAGCATTGCTTTGTCACGCAGGTAGAACGGGTCATCCGGTGTCGGTGCGTCCATCAGGTCGAAGACTTTTTCCTTGTTAGCGACTATCGGCAGTTTCTGCCACTTCTTGGGCCCTTCGATGATCGTGGTGAAGTCCTCTTTGATCAGACCGGTCAGTATCGCAAATTTCAGCAGCATTTTGATCGCGGCAAGCGACCTGCTTATGGTCGTTTCCTGGGCCGAATTGCCTTTAGACATGTATCGGACGTATGCGTAGACGGTTTCCGGGCGGACCTGCTCGATCTTTTCGACAGAGTTAGCGTCGCAGAATTTGGCAAAAGCAAGCAGATCGCGTCCATAGGCCAGAGATGTATTCTCTGCAAGACCTGCTTCGATGGTCAGGTAGTCCATAAACCGGCACACGACTTGGCCAAGGGGCCATTCGTTTAGTTTCTTACGAAGATTTTGAAGTTGTACAGATGCCATAAAGATAGATCGGTATTAATTGGAAGCGGGCTTGAAAATGGCACTGAGAATGTTTGTTAATGATTTGTTAAGTTTTTGCTGGACGGCGGAATTGTTGCCGTTAAAATCGTAGCATGGATGCAAGAATATTGATAGTTGACGATGAACCTGATCTGCTTGAGTTGTTGAGCATGTCGCTCGAACAGGCAGGTTTTACTGTGTTTACGGCCCAAAGCGGAGCAGAGGCCTTGGCTAGCGTACGTACGGACAGGCCAGATCTGGTGCTGCTTGATGTTATGCTGGGTGATGTTTCGGGGGTAACTATCGCAGGTAAGCTGAAAAACACCCCTGAGACGGCGCAACTGCCGGTGATAATGCTTACGGCCAAGGACAGCGAGACCGATATGGTCGTAGGTCTTAGCGTAGGCGCCGATGATTACATCACCAAACCGTTCAGCAGTGCTGTGCTTGTTGCGCGTATCGAAGCTGTCCTGCGAAGGGTAAACGGACCGGTCGCCCAGCGGCTAAGTGCAGGCAGCGTCAAGGTCGATCCGGCAAGCAGGAGGGTAGTCGCCGCCGGCAAAGAGATCGAACTTGTTGGCGGTGAGTATAAAATACTTGTCGCGCTCATCGAGGCAGGCGGTGATATTCTAACTCGTCAGCAGTTGAAAGATATGCTCGGCGAAAAGGCCCGTGGCGAGCAGATGCGGATCGTCGACGTATATATCGCGTCATTGCGAAAAAAACTAGGCAATTGCAGGTCCGTGATAAAAACCGTGCACGGACATGGTTACCGTATCGAGAAGTGACGGTTTAATTTAACAGTTTTTTCATGGAGTAATATAATGCAGAGGTTGATTCTGATCATGGTAATGGCAAGTGTAACATTCGCGGCGGCCCAAACGCAGTCGACCAATCCGTTTTTAAGCGAATATGATACGCCTTTCGGTGCCCCTCCGTTCGAGTCGATAACCGATGAGCATTTTCTGCCTGCCTTTAAAGAGGCTGTCAAACAGCAGAAACAGGAAATTGACACAATCGTAAATAACCCCAAACCGGCGACGTTTGAAAATACCATAGAGGCTTTGGAGGTCAGCGGTGCGCTGCTTACAAAGGTCAGCAATGTTTTCTTCAACCTTATGTCCGCCGATACCAACGATAACCTGCAGGAGATCGCCAAAAAAGTTTCCCCGATGCTCTCGGCCCACGAGGATGATATCAGTCTGAATGTCAAGTTGTACGAAAGAGTAAAAACAGTTTACCGGAAGAAAGATACTCCCGGCCTGACAACTGAGCAAAGCAAGCTGCTTGAAGAACGATACAAAAGTTTCGTCCGGGGCGGGGCAGATCTGGACGATAAGGGCAAGCAGCAGCTTAGAAAGATCAATACCGAGCTTTCGCTTC
>DAOWHR010000258.1 GCA_030641315.1 Anaerohalosphaeraceae bacterium
AAAGACGAAGTTGCTATCCAAACAACTCTTGCAAGAATTATTTCAGGATATTCGTCCAAAACTCTTTGAGCTATACTTCTTGCTTCACCTAAATTTCCTTGTTGTAAATAAGCCCAAGCTTTACGAGACAAAGCTTCTTCGTAATCTGGCTCGTATTGTGCAGCAATCAGCCAATACTTTGCGGTTTCTTCATGTTTCCCCATGTGGTTGTAGGCATGTCCGATGTTAGCTTGCGTTCGATATTTTTGACGAGGAGTCATTATATCGTTATGATTTTTCCATAGCAGTTCTAATAAAGCTATGGCTTCAACGTTTTTCTCTTTTTTGATAAGGCCAGCAGCACCATCAATTTCACGGCTAACATCATATTTATTAATAATCTGAGTGTTATTATTGCCTTTTATTTTCTGAATATTTCTACTCGTTAGAAACTTTGGCATTTTGAACATTCTCATTGCCTTTCACAGATTGTTTAATCCCCTGTTTAGCAGTTTTTTTAACCTTATTCGTATCATTCTGATTGATTGTGATGGTTGTTTTAATATTGATAACTTGCTTAGCCACAAACAGACTTACAAGGAATGACAATATTGACACAATACCCGTTAGAATTTCAAAAGTTTCCATATTATTCCTCAGTTTCTTTTATATATTCCAAATTAAAAAACAAATCCGCCAACAAATCTTTCCTTCCTTCAAGCCTGCCTTTAAAAAAATCGGTGCTTTTGATCTTTCTATTTTTTCCTTCATTTTCTTCATTATCTTACGGTAAAAAACTGAATTCATCAAAGTCTTTTCATACAATCAATTTTCTTAGATTTGTGTTTTTAATCATCTGTGTAAATCTCGTGTAATCTGTGGCCAAAAAAAACTCTTAATCATAGTTTTAAACTTTAAAAAAATCTGTGTTAATCTGTGCAAAATCTGTGAAATCTGTGGCTAAACTTTTATCTTTTTCCTCTGAGTCCTCGGTGTACTCTGTGGCAAGAAATTTTCCCGCCAGGAATACAACAAACATTCTACAGCAGCCTTTACAAATTACCAGCATAAAAACCTACAAATAATCCCCCATAAAATCCATCCTTATATTTTCTTCGTGCACTTCGTGAGCTTCGTGGTGAAAATTAATTACCGCTAAAACCCTAATCCCAATCCTCGAAATATGCAATCTTAATCTAACCACACCAATCCCAGCTTTTAAAAATCCGCGAAATCCGTAGTTGCCTTAAAGTTTTTTCCGTGCATTTCCGTGGTTAATTTTTGCTCTTCAACCCAAATAAATAATCTGCGTAATCTGCGGATAACCATTTAATCAAAAAATCTGTGTTAATCTGTGCCAAATCTGTGAAATCTGTGGCCATTTTAACCTTCAATATCGCCAGCGGCGATTCCTTCCCTTCCCTTCCTTCCTTCCCTTCTGGTGAAACATCTGTTTTGTTTTCTCCGTGTCCTCGGTGACCTCCGTGGCAAAAAAACTCACCGCGGTTTAAAAATCCCAAATACACAATCCCAAATCAAATATCTCTGGCGTAGTTATTTCTTTAAGTTCTTCTTCATTCCCTTCAATAACTTATGGTAAGGCAAAACTTTTTCGCCAGCGGCGATTTGTTTCGATCTTTAGAGTTTTGAGTTTTATACTTGTTTAGCATTTAGATATTAGAACTTAGAAATTAAACCCATTTCCCACCCAATCAAAGCGGTCGGAAAAAGCAACTCCCACCAAACAAAACAAAAATCCAACTCCCTTCCAGGCCATTCGCACCATTAGCGGCAAATCATTACATCACAACGACTTACCAAATCACAAATACCCAAACCCCACACAAAACGGACATGCCCCACCTGTCGACCGGCAAATAACACGCCAACCCTCAAAACAAGATATTAACACCCATAACAGAATCAGCACTAAGCCGCAACCCAACAAGCACTTACCAGCACTTTATGCCAAATACCCGACAAACCACATCAACCGACCGGTAAATAAAATCACCCAATTCCAACCTCCTCAAAACCACCAATAAAACGCCAAGACCGCCGATTTCCAATCCCAAACCACCCATCTTAACATGAAAAAAGCCAAAAATCGGTCAAAAACGGTACACCTGCCCCCCCCACCTCACCAAATCTATTGGCTTTACGAACAAATATACTCTTTCTCCTTGAGCAAGATAAACCAAACCGCTATAATCACCAGCAAATCGATAAATTCTATATTCACTGCAAAACAAGGAAATGAACCATGGCCAAAGTATACATCGGAGTTGATCTGGGCGGCACAAACATCAAGATCGGTTGTTTTAACGAGGATATCACCCTAATATCCAAAACATCCATACCAACCGACGTAGAAAAAGGCCCAGCCGACATAATCGACCGCACCGGCACCGCCGTAGAATCCATGCTCGCTGACAACTCACTTTCAATGACCGACCTCGCAGCAGCAGGTATAGGTTCACCAGGCGTAATAGACATCGAAAACGGCATCGTCATCCAGGCCGCAAACATGGGTTTCCGCAACACCCCCCTAAAACAAATGCTAAGCGACCGCCTCAACTGCCCAGCAGTACTCGAAAACGACGCAAACGTCACCGCATGGGGCGAATACGCAGCAGGCGCTGGCAAAGGTGTCAAAAACCTCGTTCTGATAGCACTTGGCACAGGAGTAGGCGGCGGAATCATCGTTGACGGCGAACTCCTCCACAGATTCGCAAACAAAGGTGCCGAAATAGGCCACATGATAGTAGAACCAAACGGCAGACAGTGCGGCTGTACGCAAAAAGGCTGCATAGAAGCATACAGCTCAGCTTCATCAACAGCAGCAAGAGCAGCAGAAGCAATCCAAAACGGAGCGGATTCATCCCTCAAACAACTCCTCGATAACGATGGCGAAATAACCTGCAAGGACGTATTCATCCACGCCGGCAAGGGCGACAAACTGGCAATGGAAACAGTTGATAAGACCGCTGAATACCTCGCAATCATGTGTGTAAGCCTCCTGCATCTTACAGGCCCGGAAAGAATTCTTTTCTTCGGCGGCATGATCGGTGCCGGCGACGCCCTGCTCAATCCAGTCAAAGAACATTTCAAAAAGCAGATATGGACCATTCAGGACGAACCGCTGGAACTTTGCTTTGCAACACTAGGTGAAGACGCAGGCATAATCGGAAACGCCGCTCTTGCAATGCACACATATAAATAGTATAATTATCATGTGTGTCATAGATAGAGTTAAGTTTTATTTGGTAATTAAAGCTAATAATGCGTCCCCCAGCTAAAATAAAGCCACATTTGACGATAGATAAGATGTTTCAGTGGCTGCAAAACGCGCCGGATGAAGATGCGCATAAAAGACGAATGGCTGTCTGGCTGACGCATACGGGGAAACTTCACGCAAAGCAGATCGCTGAAATTCTGGAAGTGTCAATGCAGTCCGTTTGGCTTTGGGTAGGGCAATATAACGACAAAGGCCCTGAAGGACTTACTCGAACAGGTCGCGGCGGAAGGAGATGGGGGTTTCTTACACCCGAGCAGGAAGAGGAATTACTGCGTCCATACACAAAAAAACTCCATCAGGGCATCCTTACAAAGCCTTTGGAGATAAAAATAGAGATCGAACGAAAGATCGGAAAACCAGTATCAATGCAATACGTTTATCGCCTTCTCCAACGACACAAATGGCCGGACCTGATAGCTCAGTCAGGTCTTAATGAACGTCAGGAAGATCAGCAGAGCCAATACCAGAAAATGCTGAGGCCGTGGCAACGTTGAATATATGCCTGAAACTCCCGCAGACATAACTCTATATATGTTATATAATTTTTATTTCTTTTGACATATTTTAGAAGGTGTGTTAATAGTCATCCCTCTTTTGAGCTTACTCAAGTTTTAATACTATTCATCCCGTGGTTAAAGAATTACGCTACTGAATTCTCGTTTACAGATAAGATAGAAAAACTTTTAAATAGGAGCAAAGAATGGGTATTATTGATGGTTTTATTAAGAAAGTCAGCGGCCGCAACCTGAAAGTCGTCCTTCCTGAAGGCAGCGACGAGCGCATCATACTGGCAGCAAGAAGAATCAAAGACGAAAACATCGCCGAACCAATCGTTCTGGGCAAACCTGAAAAGATCGCCGAAGCAATTGAAAAAGCAGGCGTTAACCTTGATGGAATTACTGTGATCAATCCTAAGGAAAGCGATAAGCTTGCTGAATATACACAAAAATACATCGGTAACCGAGATGACATAAGCGAAGGCATCGCAAAACGTATGGTCTCAAAACCGTTGTTCTATGCGGGCATGATGGTTAAATGCGGTGATGCTGACACAATGATCGCAGGCGCTGCAAGCGCGACAGCATCTGTTATTCAGGCCGGAGTTCTGGCGGTAGGCATGGCAGAGGGTATCAACACACCGTCAAGCTTCTTTTTGATGGTAATACCTGAATACCTTGGTGAGACTGACAAGCCCTATATCTTCGCTGACTGTGCGGTCAATATTAATCCTAACGCTACAGAACTCGCTGATATTGCTTTGGCTTCAGCGAGCAGCGCTAAGGGGCTTCTCACGGATGAGCCAAAGGTTGCAATGCTATCATTTTCAACCAAGGGCAGCGCTTCTCATGCAGATGTCGATAAGGTTGTCGAAGCTCTTGAGATCGCAAAAGGCAAAAATCCAACTCTCGCTATCGATGGTGAGTTTCAGGCCGATTCAGCTATCGTGCCAGCAGTTGCAGCTAAGAAGGTTAAGGGCGAAAGCACTGTTGCAGGATATGCCAACGTGCTGATCTTCCCTGATCTTGACTGCGGCAACGTAGCTTATAAACTGACTCAGCGGCTTGCAAAGGCTGATGCTATCGGCCCGTTCTTACAGGGATTCGCAACACCGATCAGCGACCTTTCACGCGGAGCAAGTGTTGAGGACATCGTGAACACAACAGCGATCACACTGGCACAACTTTAATCAAATTAACAAACAGTTATTTATTTAACAATAGGGAACATAATGAAAGTACTTGTAATTAACGCAGGCAGTTCATCTGTAAAATATCAGCTGTACCAGATGCCGGAAGCGGATGTTATCGCTAAGGGTCTTGTAGAACGTATCGGCGAAGAAGGCGCAAGTCTGACACAGACATCATCGGGCAAGAAACATGAGATCGCTCAGCCAATCGCTGACCATGAGCAGGCAATGGATATCATTCTTGCAGCACTGGTCAACAAAGATTACGGCGTGATTAGTGACGTATCAGAAATCGCTTCTGTCGGTCACCGTGTCGTACACGGTGGTGATGAATTCAGCGGTTCAATGATCATCGATGACAAAGTTGTCGCTTCAATTGAGAAATTTGCTGATCTTGCACCACTGCACAATCCTCCAAACCTGACAGGTATTCGTGCGGCACAGCACGGTTTGCCAAACGCTAAGCAGGTTGCTTGCTTCGACACATCGTTCCACGCAACGATCCCAGAAGTCGCTTATATGTACGCACTTCCTTATGAGTTGTATGAAGAGTATCGTATTCGCCGATATGGTTTCCACGGTACCAGCCACAGATATGTTGCCCGTAAATGCACCGAGGTTATGGGTGTTGGCAAATATGACGCAAACGTCATCACATGCCATCTTGGAAACGGCTGTTCGATGACTGCTGTTAAGAACGGCAAATCAGTCGATACATCGATGGGACTTACTCCTCTTGAAGGTCTTGTGATGGGAACACGCAGCGGTGACTTTGATCCGGCGATCCTGTTCTACCTTACGGACAAGGGTTATTCTATCAAGGACCTTAACACGCTTTGCAACAAGAAGAGCGGTCTTCTGGGTATTTCAGGCGAGTCAAACGACATGCGAAATCTTTCAGAGTTGGCAGCAAAGGGCGACAAGAAAGCACAGCTTGCAATAGACATCTTCGCATACCGTGTAAAGAAATACATCGGCACTTACACAGCGGTACTTGGTACTCTTGACGCAGTAGTCTTTACAGGCGGTATCGGTGAAAACGCGGTAGAACTCAGGGCACAGATATGTTCGGACCAGAAGCAGATCGGTATCGAGATCGATGCAGACGTAAACGCGAAAACACGCGGTCTGGGCTGTGTCAGCACAGAGGCAAGCCGTGTGAAAGTTTATGTTATACCTACCGACGAAGAGTTCGCAATTGCTGCTGATACATATGAACTGACAAAGTAAGGAGTCATGTAAATGTCTAACGAAATTAAATATATCGCTCTGAACAAAGACCAGATACGAATCATGGAATCCCAGAATTGCAGTGCTGAAAACTGGGCAGACGTGACAGTTGCGGAAAACTTCAATGCGGCAAACGTAGTTAATTCAACATTTCTGGGGAAAGTTCAGATCGGCAGTGTTGACGGCAAAGTCCCAGGCGCACACGGTCTGGCAAAACCATGCGGTATCTATAACTCAGCGATTTCCAACTGTACAATTGGAAACGGTACACGTATCGCTAACATCGGGGTTCATCTGGCGAATTACAATATCGGCAACAATGTTGCGATCGGTAACATAGGAACCATGCACACGAATCCCGGCGCTACATTCGGTAACGGGGTTGAGATCGATGTTGTAAACGAAGCGGGCGGCCGTGAAGTAATGATCTTTGACGAACTCAACGTGCAGATGGCATATATTATGTGCCTGCACCGCTATCGTCCTGAAGTTGTTAAGAATCTCAAATCGATGGTAAGCGATTACACAGAATCAAAACGCTCAGACAGGGGTACTGTCGGCGATGGCTCGATCATTTATTCTGTCAGCGACATAATCGACATCAATATCGGCTCCTATGCAACTATAAGCGGAGCGGCGAGCCTGTACAATGGAACCATACTCAGTGAGCAGGACGCACCTTCTTTGATAGGAAGTGAAGTCATCGCAAGGAACTTTATTGTCGGTGAATCTTCGCAGATAACCAGCGGAGCTATTCTAGCTCATACATTCGTAGGTCAGGGCGTTCAGATCGGTAAACAGTATTCCGCGGAAAACTGCCTGTTCTTTGCTAACTGCGAAGCTTTCCACGGCGAGGGATGTTCGGCGTTTTGCGGTCCTTACAGTGTGACACATCATAAGTCAACACTGCTGATTGCTGCAATGTTCAGCTTCTACAACGCCGGTTCCGGCTCTAACCAGTCGAACCACATGTACAAACTTGGTCCTGTTCACGAGGGCAAAGTCCTTCGCGGAACCAAGACCGGCTCCTTCTCGTACATGATGTGGCCATGCAGGGTTGGACCATTCAGCGTTGTACTTGGTAAGCACACGGGTACATTTGACACATCCGACTATCCGTTCAGCCATCTTGACGCCAGGCATGACGGCAAATGCGCAATGGTGCCGGGACTTCACCTGACAACGGTCGGTACGGTTCGAGACGGCGCCAAATGGCCAACACGTGACAGGCGTAAAGGCTCGGTCAAACGTGATATTATATCGTTCGATGTTTTCAGCCCATATACTGTCGGCAAAATGATCAAGGCTAGCAGCAATCTCAAGACTTTGATGCAGGAAACCGACAAATCCATCGATGAAGTTTCCGTTGGCGGCGCAATCGTCAAACGTCTTATCCTTCGTACAGGTCAGAAGTTTTACAGGTCCGGTATTCATATGTACCTGCTTGAGAAGGTCATCGACAAGGTAGAAGCGGCGATTGATAACGGCATTGCACTGAAAGATGCTCTCAAGAATTCAGACAACGCAGTATTCAGCGACGAGTGGGTTGACATCGGCGGTCAAATGATGCCTCAGCAGAGACTGACCGATTTACATAGCGCAATTGAAAAAGGCTCTGCAAAGACAGTAAACTGCTTTGCCGGTCTTACGCAGAAAATTGCGGACAGCTATTACGATGACGAATGGGTATGGGCAAAGAACGCTTACAAGACAGTTTTCGATGTCGATCTGGATACGGTAACCAAATCAGATATTGCTGAGATCGCCAAAACATACCTGGCAGTTAAGAGCAAGTTCCTCAAGCTGGTCGTAATCGATGCTGAAAAGGAATTCGCCGAATTGAGTCATTGCGGTTTCGGCCAGGATGGCAGTCCGGAAGATGCACCAAAGGATCTGGAAGGTGTAAGAGGAACGTACGAAGGCAACAAGTTCGTAAAAGACATGAAAGCGGACATTGCGGCACTTCAAACACGTATCGAAGGTTTTGAGCAAAAGCTCGCAAAAGTATAAAACAGATAAATAGAAATTAATTAAACAATAATGTTTTGAAAGGACAGTAATAATGAGAGTTATCATTCAATCGACTTACGATCTCGCAAGCAAATGGGCAGCAGCACACGTAGCTAACAAGATCAACAAGTTCAAGCCAACCGCTAAGAAGCCTTTCGTTCTCGGTCTGCCTACAGGTTCATCACCGCTGGGTATGTACAAAGAACTGGCAAAGCTGAACAAAGCCAAAAAGGTAAGCTTCGCTAACGTAGTAACATTCAACATGGACGAATATGTTGGCATTCCCAGGGATCACTCGGAAAGCTACCACACATTCATGTGGACCAACTTCTTCAGCCATATCAACATCAAGAAGTCAAACGTAAACATCCTGAACGGCAACGCAAAGGACCTTGACAAAGAGTGTCAACGTTACGAAGCAAAGATCAAGAAGTACGGCGGCATCGAGCTGTTCGTTGGCGGAATCGGTCCTGACGGCCATATCGCATTCAACGAGCCAGCATCATCACTTGCAAGCCGTACACGAGTTAAGACTCTTACAGAAGACACGATCATCGCTAACAGCCGTTTCTTTGGCGGCGACACGGACCTGGTTCCAAAGACCGCTTTGACAGTTGGTGTTGGCACGGTTATGGATTCACGCGAAGTTATGATCATCGTAAACGGTCATAACAAGGCCCGCGCACTGCAGGAAGCTGTAGAGAATGGTGTAAACCACATCTGGACCGTTTCGTGCCTGCAGCTGCATCCAAAGGGCATGATCATTGCTGACGATGCCGCGACAGTTGAAATGAGGGTTGGCACGGTCAACTACTTCAAAGACATCGAAAAGAAGAATCTCGATCCTAAGAAGAAGCTTAAATAACACCCCTTAGGGTAATTAGTTTGACAAAACAGTCAGCATTTGATAGTTTAACCTTCAAATGCTGACTGTTATACCCTTTAGGGTAATAAAATTCCGCGTTGCAGGGTGTTGAGTTTGTTTGGTAAAAGACTTTACCCACGCATCAAATCGTATTGACTTATGCGAACCGGTATTATTGATTAAACATTTCATGGAGAACTAAAATGTCTGACGTTGCAGATAGAATCAGAAAAGTAACCGTTGAAACCCTCAAGGTCGATCCAGGCCGTATCACCGATGACTCACGTTTTGTTGAGGACCTTGGAGCAGAGTCGATCCAGAGCGTAGAACTTGTCGCCGCTTTCGAAGAAGAATTCGATATCGAAATGGACGAAGAAGCAGCTCTTGGTGTAAAAACTTTCGGCACAGCAGTTGAGTTTATCTCGGCAATGCTGTCGGCCTGAAACATTTCAGGAACTTATCCTGATCCAAAAATAAAAAGACCGGACTTGTTCGCATAAACTGCGAGCGATACCGGTTTTTTTATGGACATTCCATTTAGTTTGATAACAGTGTCGCCATATCTACCCTCTTGAATAACGCTTGGATAGCCCTACCACGAAAAGTGCCATAAGTGCGGCTCCGCTGATGGCTTCGATCATTACCACTGCCCTGGTCATCAGATGTCCGCTTGCCGGCAATATGTCGCCGTTGCCTAGTGTTGTGAAGGTTGTGACGCTGAAATACAGGCCCTCGGCAAAATCGCAGTTGGCTGGTTCGACAACATCTCGCGCGGTCAAGGAGGCCCACGGCGAAGAGTAAAACATGGCGCAGGCGATAATGATAAACAATCCCACGAACAGGACCCGGACGGGTCTTTCACCATAGCCAAACAGTAATCTGCCGAAGACTACCTCGGGCAGCACGCGGACGCCTGAGAGCATACGCATGAACTTTTGGCCGGAAGACAAGTGGTCGTAACCGCTGCCCCTTAGCCGACTCCATACATGGGCACAGCGTTCCTTGTAGAAGCACTCGCCGGAGACACGGTAATAGCCGGCGTCCTGCGATGCCTGCTTAATGAATCTCCAGAACGTTTCATCGGTACCGTAGCGATGACGGGCAAAATGTACCGATTCATAGAGCGGGACGGACTTGCCCTGCGAGTAACAGCCCGAAAAGTCAGTAATGCCCCGAAACATTGTCTTTGTGAAATTTGCTCCTTTGCTGAAGCAGGTATTGGTGAATCTGGTCTCGGCGTCAAAAACTGTATCGCTGAATATTCCATAGCCATTGAACGCTACTGTTCGGAACATTGCCCGTTTTGTGAAATGAGCTTCCCGCCAGACAGCGATGTGATCAAATGTGCATCCATCAAAGGCGGCCGGAGCCTTAAAATTCGCGTTTGTGAAAAGTGCCTGTGCCTTAAATTCGGACATATTAAAGATCACATCACGTTTGAATATTACCTGAAGTTGTCCGGAATTTTCCCAGAGTGCAGAAAAGCAAACATTGTCCTCGAAAACGCAGGACTTTAAGGAAATGGACTGGTCAAAAGTGAGTGTGAGGACATTGTCTTCGGTATCGCTGGCAAGAGATGCGATATCAAAATCCTCACTTTTTACGAACAGCCTGTTGACGTCAACCGCGCCTGATACGGTACATCCGGTCAGTTTTATTTCCTGACCGCTTGCCAGGGCCTGCAAAAGATCGCTGGCCGGAACCCGTTGATTTTCTCTTTGGAAAGTATCCTGTCCGTCCATTTGAGGTCAGTCCCGCTGATTCTGTAAGAGTTCGATTATTTCTTCTTTGCCAGGAAAAACTTCCGGCTGACCAAATTTTTCGGCGGCTATCTCACCGGCGGCCATCGCAAATTTTACAGCGTCTATGCAGTTATCTCCGGTACCGCATGAAGCGGCTAAGGCTCCGGCAAAGATGTCATGGCAGACTTTCTGTTTGCCGACACATTCACCCCCAAAGCCATTTACGATCTCGACACCTGTGCGATTTACAACGATGGTCCCCCTGCTGCCCATCCATGCAACAACGGAATCCATGCCGCGTGTGATCAGCTCAGAAGCGATCAATTTAACGTTATGGACACCGGCTGTTCCTGGCTCTATGGGGAGATTAGCACTAAATTCAGGTATAAAGACATGAACTGAAAAGAATTCAACCGGCCAATCAAGGCTGTCTACGGTGGTTCGGCCGGTCATTTCTCTTAGCAGGATGACTTTTGTGTCGTACGATCTGCATATACGTATGACCGTTCTGGCAATATCGATGGGGACCTGGGAACAGATGATACAGACGTTTGAGTCACTGAAGGTTTGCTCTGCGAGGGCACAGCCTGCTTCGTCGCAGCTGAGGGCACGGTTCGCTCCGGCGGATCTGCACCCTGTATTGTTGCCGACGGAGTCGACCATTGTTACAGATATTCCTGAATTTATTGCCTGGGCTACATAGACAAATTCGGTATTGACTTTGCCGCGTTGAAGGCTGGTGAGGATCATCTGGCCGAACGGGTCATCGCCAACCTTGCTCAATAATGAGACTTCGCAGCGGCAGACGGCGGCTTGTATTGCGGTGTTGTAACCTGAGCCAGCCGGGGTACAGGAAAAGCCGGAACCGTCGACTATCTCGCCAACTTCGGGGAAATCATGGCATTTTACGGCCATATCGACAAAAACGGGGCCTACTACTACAACTTTTGGAATCTTTTCAGCCATATTCTATTCCTAAACAATCCATTTATATTTCGGCTATCCCTATAATATACAATATATTATCTCAGATCACGCGTTATGCAACTGCTTTTTTTGTCAAAGATTATGCAAATGGTGCATTAATCCGAAGCAGGCGGGGGAATTCATGCACAAAAGTAAATATTTGGTCAAGCTTATTGATAAAGTACAAGCCGGTATTACCGTTTTGATCTTAGAAACCATCTGGTGAAAAAAGCAAGATGCTCCGTGCTCCGGGTTCCAAACCACGTTCGATACATCCTGTGCTCAATTGCGGCGTCTTGTTCTAGTCCTGTTTGTCAGGCCAGGAACCTTTCTTAATCAAATGAGTCGGGTACATAGAACAGAATATCTCACCTTGCCTGGAATAAAAACGCAATCCGCGTATCACTACCTGACCGGATCGATCGGGCTTGAAATAGAATCTCCAACGTTTGGCTTTTGTTTGTTCAAAGATTACATATTCTTCATCTTCGGTGACATTGAGATTTTCAGCCAGCCGATTGTATCCTTTGACGTCCGCTTCTACCCGTATCGCTTTTACGGGAAAGCTACCACCCCCGCATTGGCTGAGGACACAGATTCGGTTCATGCGAACGGGAATTGGAAACTCCAGTTCGACATCGACCCATTCGTCCACGGTCTTACCAGACATCCACATATGATTTTTGATGAAGCCGTTGCCTTTGCTGGGTTTAGTATTTTGCCTGATGTAACCATGAACGATATTGGTGACCTTGCTGTCCGCTTCCTGGCCGCTATTTGTTTTAACTGCGATGCGATACTGTTTTTGTCCCTGTATTTTAATATCACAGCCCACAGCTTTACTTAGTACGTTAGAGAATTTATATCCTTGAGGTGTATCCAGGGCTCGATCAAAATACAACTTTGGGAACACACGCTTATTCATAGATAACGCCTGAATCTCTTCGGGTATTAAGACAGCTTTTTCTTTTGGGGGGGCAAAGTTTGACCAGTAATTACTTTTGCTGTAGGACATGATCGATTTACTTTTATACTGATCATAGCCATAGGATTTGACATGGCCTAAACCCAAAGCATGCCCCAATTCGTGCAGAATGCTTCCCTGGAGTAGAGAGTTTTGGGCATCGAGTTTGTTTGAAGACAAAAGGACCGATCCTCCGCCACTGTTGTAGCCGCCATTGAAGGCACTGCCCGATGCTGTGGCCCAGGTATCATTTGGGCTCATAACCATGACCAGAAATATGTATGGACAATTGAAGCGATTGACCTTGAATTCTCTGAACAGATTGGCTCTAATATATTGGGAATTTGTTTTTCGAGCTGCTAAAACTTTCAACTGCTTGAGGGAATAACGCACGTTCATAACATGCAGTCCGCTATCAGCTATTTGAAAAGTATCACGTCCTTTCAACATTTCATTATATTCCAGCTGAGAACGTTTCAAATGCCTGACAAACAGGTCTTTCTGCTGCTGGGTAGGGGCAACTTCTCCTTTGGGCACGACAAAAACAGGCAATACACTGATTCGAGTCGGGATGTCATCTTCTTCCAATGCCAAGGTATAGCAAGGCACCATCATCAATATAATTGTATTAAGAATTAGGAAGTTAGTCATATACTGGGCATTATATCTAATACCGATAATTGTACAACCACAATTATTTTTTGTGTGAGGTACTGGAACCTTGTGTTTTTGGGGGAAATTTGGTATTCTCTTTGTGGAAGCAGCGTTGTTGTGGTGCTGGTTGAAGACGTTCGATATTTTGATGATAAATTCTGGTAAAGGGAAAACAGATTATGAAGAGACGAGAATTTGTTCGTGGGGTTGGGTTGGTTGGCGGTTCGGTTCTTTTTCCAAACAGTCTTTTGTCTATGGCTATGTCTGCTGGAACCGAGCAGGAAAAGCCCAATATTGTTTGGATCATGCTTGAGGACTGGTGCCCCGATCTGTCGTGTTATGGAACAAAAGGCGTGCATACACCGCATATCGATAAGCTGGCGAGCGAAGGTGCGATGTTCACCAACGCGTTTACGACGGCACCGGTTTGCTCGGCGTCACGGTCGGCGATGATGACGGGGCATTATCAGAACTATAACGGCGGGAACCAGCATCGGACGGCAGGTAAAAAGCCGCTGCCTTATGGTATCAAGCCGATCCCGCATATTCTTGAAGAGGCGGGGTATTACACGGCTATCGGTTGCGGGCTGAGCGGTAAGACCGACTGCAATTATACGACTGACAAGCCGCTGTTTATGGGTAAGCACTGGAAGAACCGCAAGGCTGGTCAGCCTTTTTATGCCCAGATAACCGAGCCGGGGACGCATCGTTCGTGGCAGCGCGATGCTGAAAACCCAATCGATGAGAAAGATGTTGAACTGCCGCCCTACTATCCTGATGTGCCGATGGTGAGACGTGACTGGGCCAACGGTCTGGAGCAGGCGCAGCTTAGTGATAAAAAAGTTGGGAAAATACTCGATGAACTCAAAGCTGACGGGATCGCAGAAAATACTATCGTCTTTTTGATCGGTGATCATGGCCGGTGTATGCCGAGGGGCAAACAGTTTTTGTATGACGGCGGGATACGGATACCGCTAATCGTGCGCTGGCCCGGCAAGATAAAGTCAGGTACGAAAAATGATAGCCTCGTTATGTCGATTGATATCTGCCAGACGATACTGGATGCGGCTGGTACCAAAGCACCCCATCCTCTGCACGGTAAGAACCTTTTTGGCAAGGAGATCAAGAGCAGGAAGTATGTTTTTGCGGCACGAGACAAGATGGATAATACTCATGACGCGATCAGGGCCGTTCGATCCAAAGACTTTAAATATATTCATAACCTGATGCCGGAGCGAGCTTATGCACAGTTTAATTCTTACAAAGAAAAACAGTATCCTACACTGGCTGTGTTGAACGCGAAGCACCTTAAGGGTGAATTGAATCCTGTTCAGGCGGCGTTTATGGCGGCTAAGAAACCTGAAGAGGAACTTTATGATCTGAGGAACGATCCGCATGAGACCGTAAATTTGGCAAAGGATGCAAAGTACACTGCTGTTAAAAAGGAAATGCGTGCGGAACTGGATGCGTGGCGGAAGATGGTGAAAGATAAAGGAGTTAGTGAGGAATTTCGTGAGGGTGGATGGCCAGCGACGTATCCTACAAAAACGCTTGAGCAATGGGAAACGATCGTTGAAAAATGGAAACCATGGGTTTTTCGTAAGCCGACTGAAAGAGGCAAACATCCCAGGAACTTTATTGTTCAAACTGAGATCACAAAAACTTCAAAATAGATGTTTAGTGCTGTGTAAATCTTTAATTAACGGGTTCCTGCTTGTATCCAACGGGCGTCTGCTGCGTTTTTATCCCTGCGCTCGCTCTTCGGGCTACTGTTGTCACTAAATAAGTTTCAATAAACAGCTTCTTTTGGGTTTGATTATTGTCATTTTAACCTGTAAAATAGGCACATCATTAACTTTGTTGCTGAGAGGCTTGTTATGTCAGATACACATTTAGATAATATAACCGTAAACACTAAGATATATCCCGGCAATGACGGTGCGAAGCTTAGCATTACAGATATGCTTGCTTATTTTGAAAAACACGGGGCAATGCGTGTTTCAGATCTGCATATTAAAGTGGGCACACAGCCGGCGTACAGGATCGACGGCGACCTGGTCAGGATGAAGGGCGCGATCGTCACCAATGAAATGGCAGAGCAGCTTATCTACCCGCTTATCGGTGAAAAAGAGCGTGCGAACCTTGCAGAAAAATGCAACATTGACTGCTCTTACCGCTATGGAAATCTCCAGTACCGCATCAATGTTTTCATGGAAAACGACGGCATCGCAGCGGCTATACGTGCGTTGGGTATTGAGATACCTCAGCCTGAAGACGTAGGCTTTGCTAACGATCTTTGGAAGGATATTGTTAAGCGCAAACACGGCCTGGTACTTTTTACGGGGATAACCGGTGCGGGGAAAAGTACCACTATCGCTTCATTGATAGAACGAATTAACGAGACAAGACCGGCGAGAATAATGACGCTTGAGGACCCGATCGAATATGTCTATAGCCAGAAGAGTTCGATGATCTCACAGCGTGAGGTGGGACGCGATGTTGATACATTCTCAACGGGACTACGGGCAATGATGCGAGAGGATCCGGACGTTATCTTCGTCGGAGAAATGCGAGACGCTGAAACTGTATCCATGACGTTGACGGCGGCTGAGACAGGCCACATGGTCTTTTCAACGCTGCATACCAGGGACGCTACGGGTTCGATAACACGTATACTGGACTTTTTCGCAACCGGCAGGCAGGAAGAGATCAGAAGTCAGCTGTCGCTTGGTTTGGCATACGTTATCAGCCAGAAGCTGATACCGAAAAAGGACGGCAAGGGCAGAGCTGTCGCCATGGAAATTTTGAACAATAACTATGCCGTATCGAACCTGATACGTAACGGCAAGATCGAGCAGATATATTCACAGTTGCAGACCAAGACCAGAGATCGGCCTGATGAGAATATGGTTACTATGGAACGCCATCTTGCGAGGCTGGTAAAGGTCGGTCAGATCGATCTGCTCGAAGCAAAAAAATGGGCAAACGACCCGAAGAGCTTCATCGACGCGATGAATACCGACACGGACGTTAAGACTTCCTGACCTTACTAGTACTGTGTCCGTGATAAAATTCAGGATCAGCTTGCTGCAATCAGCCATCCGCTGCGTTTTATCCCTGCGCTCGCGCTTCGGGCTGCTGTAGCTATGTTTTCTTCCTTGCATCTACCCATTGGGTGCTGCGCATCAAGAACGAAACTTTAATCTTTACAAAGTACTAGGTTACAAAATGATCTCGACTTATACCTGTCCAAACTGCACGCAGTTGTGCCAGTACTACCCTGACGATGCGGGGCAGAAGACGCCATGTCCTCACTGCGGAATATGGATCACAATCCCAGAGAGTCCCGATCTGGAAGCTGTTGGGGTATGCATCGAAAATGATGAACCGCTGCCGGGCTTTTATAAAGAAGCTTTTTTGAGTGGATGGAAAATATTTTTCAATCCATCCAGTATTTTCGCGATGGTTTTGATCATCGCTTTGACGTGTTTGAAATTTTTTGTCGGCCATACCGATTTTTCTTTTACCGCACCTGGATTTCGCCTTCAACTGCCAATCGGACAGATCGTGACAGTAGTCGCGTTGGGAGGGATGGCCTGGTATTATATGGAACTGGTAACTTTGGCATCATTTGATACAAAAGCAATGCCAGCACCTGAGGGCTGTTCGGGCCTTGAACTTATTATGAACATCTTCAGGTCACTGTATTACTTTATCGCTGTTCTTATTATTGTAGAAATGCCGTTCATGATCCTGGCGACTGTCATTGAAAAAATAACCGGGCCTTTGCCTGGTGCTGTGAGATTGATATTGATGTTCATGGGCCTTTTTTTGTTCCCCATGGGGATACTCACTGTGTCGGCAGGGAGAGATATATGGATGATCTTCTCACCGAAGTATATGCTGGTGCCTATCAAAAGGGCGTTTCCTGCGTACCTGCCTGTGGCGATAATGGTTATTGCATCGGTGATATTTTATTTCCTGACGCTGGGATACTCAATACAGGATAAGCCTGCTTCGAGAATCGTTGTCGAATTTACGGCAACGCTTGCAGCAACGGTATTTTCGATAGTCGCGTTCAGATCGATAGGGATCTTCTGCAAACACTACAGGTGCTGGCTGAATCAGCTTGACTGCGACTGATCGGGATCGCTGTCCTGACCTTCGCAGAGCATAATCGGGATATCAAGGTGGAAGACAGCTCCGCGTCCCATTTCGCTTTGGGCGGAAACAGTGCCTGCCACCAATTCTGCAAGCTCCTTACATATCGCAAGTCCAAGTCCTGTTCCTGTGCCCTGCCGGGTTATCGAGCCGTCAAGCTGTCTGAACTTCTCGAAGACTTTCTCCAGGTTCTCCTCTGAAATCCCGCAACCGGTGTCTGCAACCGATATTCGGACAGTTTTGTCGTCAAGCAGTATCGATGACAGTTCGATACTGCCGTTATCATCTGTAAACTTGACAGCATTACTGAGAAGGTTATACAGTATCTGCTGGACCTTGCCTGAGTCAGTCTGCACCACGGGAACATCATCGGATACAGACAGTTCCAACTTGATGTTCTTTTCACTGATCATTGGGAGAAAAAATGTGACCAGATTCTGACACATATCCTGAATGCTGATGCGGTCGATATGTAGCTCCATCTTGCCAGCCTCGGCTTTTGCGAGGTCGAGCAGATCGTTAATCATATTAAGAAGATTTCTTCCGCTGGAGATAATATTCTCAGCGTACCTCTGAGATTTTTCAGGATTTTCAACTGCTCTTTCACGAAGAAGCTGAGCAAAGCCAAGTATCGCGTTGAGCGGAGTCCTGAACTCATGGGACATGTTAGCAAGAAATTCGCTTTTGAGTTTATTCGCCTTGAACAGCTCGATATTCCGGTCGGACAACTGCGATATTTTTGTATCAAGCTGCACGTTTGCCTGCCTGAGCTTTTCCTGCGATTCCTGCAATCCGTCAAGCATGTGGTTAAACGCGTCTGAAAGTCTTTCGTATTCATCGCCGCTTTTAATTGCGCTTCGTACATCAAGGTTGCCTTCTGCTACATTGTTTACAAGAGCGCGAAGCTGTCGGATAGGCCTGAGGATGATCCGCTGGGCAATGGCATAGAAAGCAATGACAGCAGCGGTAGCAGCGAGAAGGCCAGCGATGATCGTCGCGATTCGGTTCATCATGACGGTCTTTGCAAGGTCCGTCGCTTTGGCCTTGACGACGATAGCACCTATCTTCTGATTCTTATTGAAGGGCTTACCTGTACCTGAGCCTTCCGGATAGTGGCAACTAAGGCAGGTCTCTGATGCACGGACGACCTTAACATAATGGTTCTCTGCGCCAGCATGATCGTAGGTTGTCCATGACATGTCGATCCTGTGAGGCTCGGAACAGAGCACTTCGACCGCCTCTTTTTCCTCTCTGGTCAACCCTTCCTGCCACTTTCCATCAGTTTGGTCTATTTTTATCCACTTGATCGGAGACTGGAACTCTGTGCGCTGTGTGCCGCTGTCATTAAGCAGCGGGAGATCTTTTTCGGAATACTTATCTATCTGAAAATGATTATAGAAAACAACGTCAGCAACGGCCCTTCCGGAATCGAGAGCGTTCTTCTGATTAAGTTTACCCATCCAAAAGTACGGAATAAGAAGAGCAAGTGTAAGGATCAACAGAACCGCCCCGCCGAACAAAAGCCGCGACTTTTCAGCAAGCGTCAATGGCTTAAGCCTTAATAATCGAAGGACGCGGTCAATATGCACTTTAGCTTTTTGAAGCATAGCGATATTGCCTTTAATTAGTGATCCTTATCGAAAGAATAATTACTAAAACGGGGACACAAAACTGATTTGTGTCCCCATAATTAATTAATTTATGACTGGTGCTTTTGAACCCTGATATTCAGTTCTTTAAGCTGAGTTTCATCAACGGAGCCTGGAGCTTCAGTGAGCAGGCACTGGCCGCGCTGGGTCTTGGGGAAGGCGATAACGTCACGAATATTATCAGTTCCTGTAAGAAGCATAACCAGTCGATCAAGACCAAAAGCGATTCCGCCATGAGGCGGAGCGCCATATTCAAGCGCCTTTAAGAAGAAGCCGAACCTGTCCTGAGCCTGTTCCCTTGAAATATTCAGCAGATCGAATACCTTGGCCTGTGTTTGTGGGTTGTGGATACGAACACTGCCGCCACCGACTTCAGAACCATTAACAACAAGGTCATAAGCCTGCGAATTAATGTGGGCAGGGTCAGTTTCAAGCTTACCCATATCCTCGGCGGTCGGGGATGTAAACGGGTGGTGCAGTGAATCATACCGCTTGTTTTCTTCGTTCCACTCAAACAACGGAAAGTCAATGATCCAGACGAATTCATAACGCCCGTCTTCATACAGCCCAAGATCGGCTCCAAGCTTAACACGCAACGGTGCGAGGGACTTATTTACCACATCTTCGGTGTCAGCGATAAGTAGAATCAGATCGTTATCTGCGGCTCCGAACCGTTCGATGATCTGCTGCTGCTGTGCTGGTGTAAAGAACTTGGCGATACTGCTGGCAAGGACAAGGCTGTTTCCGTCTTCTGCCTTTGCGACCTTGAACCATGCAAGGCCCTTTGCACCAAAATCTGCAACATATCCGGTAAGAGTTTTTTCGATGTCACGACGAGAGAACTTGTCAGCACCGGGAGCACAAAGTCCCTTGACGATACCGCCGTTTCCGATTGTAGAAGTAAATACGCCAAAAGTGCTTTCTTTAGCGATCTCGGAAATATCCTTAAGTTTCATGTCGAACCTGAGGTCAGGACGATCAATGCCGTAATTATCGACCGACTCTTTATAGGTCATTCGTCGAACGGGCAGATCGACCTTGACGCCTGCAACTTCTTCAAAAACCCTTGCGATAAGCTTTTCGTTCATCGTCATAATATCGTCGGAATCGACAAAACTCATCTCGATATCGATCTGAGTGAACTCGGCCTGTCTGTCAGCACGGGGATCCTCATCGCGGAAGCACCTTACTATCTGGAAATATTTATCTGTTCCGCTAATCATCAAAATCTGCTTGAAGAGTTGAGGCGACTGCGGCAACGCGTAAAACGCTCCTCTCGCTAAACGGCTGGGTACAAGGTAGTCTCTTGCGCCTTCGGGTGTGCTCTTGCCAAGCATTGGTGTTTCTATTTCCCAGAAACCTTTGTCGTCGAAATAGTCACGGACTACTTTAGTAACTTTGTGTCTAATACGAAGCTTGTCCTGCATCGCAGGCCGACGGAGGTCGATATACCGATGTGTAAGCCTTAACTCTTCGTTAACGGTGTCGGCGCTGTCAATATCGAAAGGAGGTGTCTTTGCGGTGTTTAAAACCTCAAATTCGCCAACAATTATCTCTATCTGACCGGTTGCCATCTTAGGGTTTTCAAGCCCTTCGCCCCTTGGACGCACCAGTCCGCTTGCCGCTAAAACCCATTCACATCGAACCTGCCGAGCAATTTCATGAGCTGCCTTGTTAGTTTCAAGGTCAAAAACCAGCTGCACAAGCCCCTCACGGTCGCGTAAATCTATAAATACAAGACTACCGTGGTCACGGTATGAATGTACCCAACCTGAAACCACAACGGTACTTCCGACCTCTTCTTTTCTCAATTCGCCGCAATTATGCGTTCGCTTCAACATTTCAAAGTCTTTCTAAATTAATTATTCCAAAACACTTAGCCGAATACGATAGCGAATTGCCCGCCTTTTGTCAACACAATAACTATTTGTCAGCGATATGAATATCTGATTTCTAATCATTTGTGTAATATTTTGGACATTAAACCACCTTGAAATGCGCATGAAAAAGGGCAGAACACGAACCCCCATATCGTGTTACTGCCCGAAATTGATCCCCCGCTTCGACTGGCCCTAATCGGACTCAGCCATCTTCTTTTTTATAACATTTCCCGCATGGGTAATTTTTTCCTCGGCGAAACTGAAAAATTTGGTCATACCTGTCTTAACTTTTACTGCGATCTGATCTGCCTGACTACTCGGACCGCCCCCTTCGTCTGAAACGTATGCCGAACCAGCGGCACTTGCGTTTGAAGGTGCGATGGTATATATTGCCGTAGCAAATCCGGCAAAATACATCACAAGCACAACAAGCATTTTACTACGCCAACCGCGCATATCTTCTCCCTTCACATAATCACGTCCGCTCCCGGACAGGTTAAAATATTTTCTCACAACGTGTGTCAGCCAAGAGATTTATAACTCTCTTCGTTATAAAACCTTCTCAACTCACTTAAACCTTAAGATACAGATATGGCCCGGTCAAATTACCCTGGAACTTTTTTCTCGGAATTGGTAAAAAACCAGCAAACGCCCCATAATACCAGCATTGATCCCCCCTGCCGGGAAAGAGGATGTTTTGTTAACGTTTTTTATTGGTGATCCATTCAAGCGGATCGGTCTTGTAGTAACTTTTTAACTCGTCGTAGAGTTCGGGCTGTTTTTTGTGCATTTGTTTTGGCTTTTCAAAGAATGCTTCTGTAGCAACGGCAAAGAACTCGGCTGGGTGCGTTGCCCCGTATTTACCTATTACGCTTTTCCTGCGTTTTAAAGCCTTTTTTTGGAGGTTTTCAAATTCAGAGCCGAGTATTTTGGCCCATGACTTGTAGCATGATCTGTTTTCGAGGATTGGGGCGCCGTCGCCTGCGCCGTCTTCCTGGTCTAGTTGGTGGGCGAGTTCGTGGAAGACTACGTTTTTGCCGTCTTTTATGTTGTTTGCTCCGCCCTGTACGCTGTCCCATGTGAGGACGACGGGGCCGTTCTGCCATGATTCGCCTAGGCGGGCGCTTGGGCTGTTG
>DAOWHR010000210.1 GCA_030641315.1 Anaerohalosphaeraceae bacterium
CGAACAGCTATCCTGTCAAAGAGATAATCTTGACCCGGCCCACCACGCGAAGAGGAATCCGACATGCAAGTGCGCGCAATCATCCTGACCGGCTTTGGCATCAACTGCGAGGTGGAGACCGGCGAGGCCTTCGCGCGGGCGGGGGCCGAGGCGAGCCTCGTCCATCTCAACGACATCGCGGCGGAGCCGGCCATGCTGGAGGACTTTCAGATTCTGGCCGTGCCGGGGGGCTTCTCCTTTGGCGACGATGTGATAATCGAGGGGCTTGATGCGACGATACTGCGCGGGGACAAGGTCGGTGTGATCGGGCCGAACGGATCGGGCAAGACCACCCTGCTGAAGATTCTGCTGGGTGAGCTGAAGGCGCAGGACGGGAAGATACGGCTTGGTGAGAACCTGGAAATATCGTATTTCGATCAGCTGCACAAACAGCTGGACGAGGAGAAAACTGTTTGGGAAAATGTGGGTGAGGGGTATGATTCAGTTGAAATCAACGGGCACAAAAAACATGTGATCGGGTACTTGCAGGATTTTTTGTTTACGCCAACTGAGTCAAAAAAGCTTGTGCGTTATCTTAGCGGCGGTGAGCGGAACCGTGTGCTGCTTGCGAAAATGTTCGCAAAGCCCGCTAACGTGATGGTACTCGATGAGCCGACGAACGATCTTGATATGGAGACGCTGGAACTTTTGGAAGAGATGCTGGCTGGGTATGCAGGGACGGTGCTGCTTGTGAGTCATGACCGGTCGTTCCTGAATAATGTTGTGACCAGTACGCTCGTTCTTGAGGGAGCGGGCAAAGTTAAGGAATATGCGGGTGGGTATGACGACTGGCTGAGACAACGGGTTGTCGATGAGCCGGCAGAAGTTAAGAAAGCTGAAAAACCGGTGCGGAAAAAGGTAGAGGGTAAACGAAAGCTCAGCTACAGGGAAAGGCAGGAACTGGAGGAACTGCCAGCAAAGATCGAGTTGCTCGAGCAGGAGGTTGCCGCGATGCATGATGCGATGGGCAGTGCGGATTATTATAAAAAGGATGCGACAGTTATCGCCATGGCTGCAAAGAAAAATGAGGAACTGGAAACAGAACTTGCTACCCTTTACGCAAAGTGGCAGGAACTTGAATCGATCGAGGGATGAGTGGTTCAGATACGAATTTGATTATAGATTTGCGATTTTGTATTTGGTTTTTTTATGCGGTTAGTTTTTGTTTTTGTTGGCGGATTTGATTTTGATTTAGCAAAGGAGCCATAGGTGCTTAGAGACCCTTATTACAAAGACATTTTAGAGCGACTCAAAAAAAGGCTTGATCCAGAACTATTTGAAAGATGTGCGTGTGATTTGTTGAGGGGCATTTATCCTGGCTTAGTGCCGATTCGTGGTGGCAGTGATTCGGGTATGGATGGAGCTATCCCAGATACTAAAGGGAACGCATTTCCTTTAGTTAGTACAACGGAACAGAATGTAATTGGCAATATGACTCGCAGCCTTGAGTCATATCTATCTGAAAAGGGTGATAGAAGAAAAGTTGTTGTTGCTACATCACAAGAGCTAACACAAACAAGAAGACGGAACCTTGAAGTAAGAGCCAGTGAATTAGGCTTTACTTTAATCAACGTTCACACTCAATCGGCTCTTGCAGAATTGTTGTATAACAATCCTTCATGGTGCAATGAACTGCTAAACCTTACAGGCAAACCTTTGGCTCTGGCAGTACTACCTAATTCTCGAAGACCATTGGTTTGTCGAACTTTAATTGGTCGTGAAGACGATATGCGTTGGTTGAGAGAAACAGAAGGTGACTTATTAATTACGTCCCAGCCAGGTTGTGGAAAAACATTTTTATTGTACAGGTTTATTAAAGATAACGAAGGTTTATTTGTTATAGATGATGATATTACAGAAGTCAGCAATTGTATTCGTTCACAGCAACCTAAGATAATTGTCGTAGACGATGCTCATGTAAAATCTAAATTATTAATAAGGCTTAAAAGGCTTAGGAATGAGATAGGAGCCGATTTCAGAATATTCGCAAGCTGTTGGCCGAGTCATGTGGGAAATGTTTCTGCTGACTTAAACATATCATCGTCTTCATGTCGTTTTCTCAGTTTACTAACAAGATCAGATATTGTTAAGGTTATTAATGAGTGTGGAATAGGAGGTCCAAACCAACTCATATACTCAATAGTGGAACAAGCTGTTGGTAAAGCAGGTTTAGCAACAACGCTTTGCTATTTGTGTATAAATGGGGGTATTGACGAAGTTGCTACAGGTGATGCTTTATACAATGATACTCGGAGAACTTTCGAGAATATTGTTGGCGAAAAAGCTTTTCAGGCCCTTGCAGTTTTCAGCCTTGGAGGAAATGCAGGAGTTTCAGGTGAACAAGTCGCAAAAGAATTGGGTGTGTCTTTGTCAGATATCGAGACAATAACAACTCATCTAGCTGCGGGGGGAGTACTAGAAGAAGTGCATCAAAATAAAATCAGAGTTGTACCTAAAGACTTACGATTTATTTTGGTCAGGGAAGTTTTTTTCAAACAAGCAACGGTTTATCAATATAAAAAAATAATCTCAGGCATATCAAATAAAGCTGAAGTATTATTGACGTTGATAGGTGCAAAACACAGAGGAGCAAAAGTGCCAGATTCTTTTCTTCAAGAATTACTCAACGAAAGTTTTTCGAAAGATTTATGGGAAGAATACGCATGGCTTGGCTCATCTGAATGCACTTGGGTTCTTGAGAATCATTCAGATAAAACAATAGAAATAACACATGCGGCGCTACGTCATGTTCCCGAAAATATAATACCAGCACTTTTAAGCTTAGCTGTTAATGACGACAGGCAGCAGCATTCGTACCCTAGCCATCCAATGCGATTAATTGCAGACTGGATAAAATCTGCCAGGCCTGGACAAGGGGATGTTATAAAACGGCGTAAAATAGTATTTAACTGTTCAAGAAGTTGGGTGAATCAAGGAGGCGATTTCGATACAGGTTTCGAAGCTATGTGTGCTTCATTTTCTCCTTGCTTTAGTACATCAGAGACTGTTCCAGGTAATGAAATGGCATTTTCACTCCTGAATTCAGTCATTCTGAGGAGTGAGATGGAAGAAATACAGTTATTATGGCCGGAATTGCTAGGTTTCTTAATAAGCGGTCATGTTCAATCTTGGGAACCTATTCAAGGGCTTGTTCATGGGTGGCATTATCCTGGGCCAAGTTCTGACAAATTGTCCGAAAGTGACAGGAAGTACATGAAATCATTTGTTAGAAAGATGCTATATGATCTTAAAGATGTTGCAGAGAATCATCAGGGGATGCTTAGGTGGATTAAGGGATTTGCACGAGGAACTTACCGAATACATGTAAATATCGATCCTGAGTTTGAGACACTTTATCCTATTCGAGAATGGAAAGATTGGAAAAGATTGGAAAAAGAAGAAAGGGTGCTAGTTGATGACCTAGCAAAGAAGTGGAGCCAAAAGAAACCATCTACAATTGTGCGAAAACTGTTGTCATTCAAAATGACTGCCGAACAAGCTGGTGAAAAATGGTCAAAATGGGTTCCTACGTTGCTTGATAATATTACATGTTCAACCAAGGAACCTTGCAAGTGGATAAAGTCATTTTTGGAATATGATGCAGATAGGAGTTACATTGCACCTTTTCTTCAACAGGCTATTGGAATAGATGAAACCGGCTGGGAGTTATATGCTCTTTTATGTTTCGCAAAGGAAAATTTAAAATACTCCATTGTTACAGTAGTGCTTTCAAGTAATAATCTTTCCGATACACTTTTTGATGTAGTATCGAATTTATTAGATGAACTTGGAGAAAATGTCGGTGACATGTTTATGTATAACAAGATACCTGAACAAATAGTTAAAAAAATACTAAATCATAGGAATAATCATATTTGTGCCGCTATTGCAGTTGCAGAATGGAAAAAAGAACCTGAGGGGATAATACATGACAATATTGTAGATGATTGGCGTGCTGGAATACTTAAATGCTCACACGATTATTGGTGCTTGGGAGAAATTTTTAAAGCTGATCCATCTATTGCATTTGATTGGATGTTAGCACGTATCGAAGAAGATTTCAATGGCATATGGCAAATACTTGAACTTGATAGCGGACCTCTGACTGAAGCAATAGAAGTATTAGACCTAAAACAAAAAGAGATATTTATCAGAACTATACCGAATGACTGGAAATATCGAAAACTAATTCGTTATATAGTCTCTGATGATCTTTATTTGTATAAAATTCTGCTTGGTTGTGACAAGATAAAAGCACATCATTTGTCCCCTCTTAAAGGTTATCCCAATGACGTATGGGTTGATAAGGCTAAGATCGCATTGGATAATGGGCATGAAGAGGAAGATATTGTAAGTGCAACAGTGGGGGTATCTATGTCATGGAGTGGAAATGATTCAGATATGTGGAAAAAATGGGTTGATAGTTTTGAGGGATTATTATCAGATTCAGATTGTCGAATTCGCAGGATTGGGGAGAAAGGTTATCAATACACAAATATGAAAATGGAACAAGCTCTAAAAGAAGAGCGACGAGAGAGTATTTATGGACGATAAGCATATTTTGTGAAAAGCATTTGCAACTTTTTAGGGTTGATTGCAATTGTTTGTCTTGACCTGCGAATTTAGATTGACTAAAGAATAGTTGAATAAAGGAAAATGTATGATGCGAAGACTAGTATTTTTGACGGTTGCAGGTTTTGCGGTGATTTTGTTTGGTTTGGCTGGGTGCGGGATTGGTGAAGGTGGTTCTGGGGAATCGGCAGCGGGCAGACAAGTATTTATCGATGACTTTGACGGCGGGCTTGAAAGTTGGCAGTTTCTTAATGCCGGCAGTTGGGAGATACGAAAGGAAAGCGGAAATCCGGTGCTGGTTCTGCTGAAGAAGGGTAAGCAGCTTGCTGGTGTGAGGAGGCCCGGGGAATATGGGCTTATTGGCAACAAACAGTGGACAGATGTCACTGTCACGGCTAAGATAAAGACGCTTATGCCCGATGCAATTAAAGGGCGTGATGTTTGTATTCTGTTCGGGTATGTTGACGATACGCATTTTTATTATGCCCATTTGTGCAGCGATTCGAACGGAACGGTGCACAATGTGATTATGAAGGTTAACGGCAGCGAACGGAAAGCAATTATGAAAGAAAAGCTGCCCGAGGTTCGTTTAACCAGTCAGTGGCACACGGTGCGAATTGAGCATTTGAGCAGCGGAAGTATAAAGGTATGGATGGATGATATGAAAGAGCCATTGATGACGGCAGATGATAATGACTATCCGGTCGGGATGGTCGGAGTTGGCAGCTTTGACGATATCGCGATGTTCGATTCGGTCGAAGTCGAAGGGATAATAAATTAACAGGAAGGACTTCAAAACATGAACAATCAGGTAATTACGAGGCGGGATTTTGTTAAGGGCGCAGTTGCGGTTAGTACTGTTTATTCTTTGATGCCCGGCAGTGTTATTGGTGCCAATGATCGGGTCAATATCGGGGTGATCGGTGTCGGCGGACAAGGGACGGGGCATGTGAGAAGATTCTCAAAGATTGATAATGTTGAAGTTGTTGCCGTAAGTGATCCCGATCTTACACATATGGATATTAAGGGTTTTGGCGGAGCAAAACACCAGGATTTGCGCAACCTTTTGGAGATGAAGGATATTGACGCGGTTGTGATCGCCACTCCTAATCACTGGCATAGTCCGGCAGCGATAATGGCGAGCCAGGCGGGTAAGCATGTTTATGTCGAAAAACCTGTCAGCCATAACATCTGGGAAGGCAGGCAGATGGTCAGGGCTGCCCGGAAATATAACAGGGTCATTCAGGCCGGGACTCAGCAGCGTTCGTGCCCTGCTGTGCAGGAATGTGCAAAGGATGTTCAGGCAGGTAAATACGGCAAAGTGCTTTGGGTACACTGTTCCAAACTTGGCGCGCGAAAGCCAATCGGCAAAGTAACCAAAGCGCTGTCTATTCCCGGTCACATCGATTACAATCTGTGGGCTGGCGGCGCTCCTATGACTCCTGTTATGCGCAAGTCGTTCCATTATGACTGGCATTGGCAGTGGCCGTGGGGAAGCGGCGAGATGGGTAACTGGGGCGTGCATTATATTGACGATCTGCGGCATTTACTCGGCTGGGCTGATGTCCCGACGAGCATTCAGGCTGCAGGGAATCGTTGGTGGGATGATGACGGCCAGACGCCTAACATGCATATGTGCCTGATGGAGCATGAGGGTGTTAAGGTTGTCGTCGATATTCGTAATATGGAAGATACCGCTGGCAAAGGAGGAAGCGGCGGCGCGGTTTATCTTCGCAGTCGAGGCGGCAATCATATCATGTGCGAGAAAGGTTACATCAAGATCGCCCGCGGCGGAGGCAAGAGCTATGACCTGGACGGCAAAATGATCAAGCAGTATAAAGGTACTGGCGGTAGTGGACACGATGTGAATTTTATCGAAGCGGTCCGGTTGGGAAGTAATAAGAACCTGACTTGCGAAATAGAGATCGGTCATCAGAGCACTGTGATGTGTCATCTGGCGAACATAAGCTGGCAGATCGGCAGCGAGGCGAGCGTCGATGAGGTACGTGAGAACATGAAGCGTCACAATGATGCGACTAACACGGTAGAGAGCATAATTGCGCAGCTTGACGGCAACAAGGTCGATCTTAAGAGCAAGCCTTTTGTGATGGGACCAAAACTGACGTATGATACCAAGGCTGAAAAGTTCACAGGTACCGGTGCTGTGCGTGCCAATGTATACCTCAGTAGAGAATATCGCAAGCCTTTTGTGATCGATGAGATAGTTTAAGTGTGGTTATTATGGTTTGTAAATGGCATTAAATGAGTCGAAAGGACATGGAGGCCTGCCGGTTCTGAGGATATCAGTTACGCCAACGATAAACTTGCGGTGATATTTGAAAGCGGCAGCAAACACTACAGGCACAAGTGGCGATTGCGACACAGCCATATTGAAGACAGGATACTGTTTCTGCGAATGGATGGGTTGAAGTGATCGTAACGATCGATCAGAATACTTTGGGATATTTAAAGCGGTGATAAGTTTTAATTTCCAACATGGCCGCTTTGGCCGTCCGAAGGACTAAGCCTGCGGTATAAATCCGCCGTCTTTAGACGTTTTTTTTCGAGCGGCGGTTTAGCCCACCGCAAAGAAACCACCGGCTTCAGCCGGTGGTAATTGACTATTCCCGAGTAAAGCAGTTTGGGGGGTATTTTACCCTCATATTTTCAGGCTCTCAAAATCCACATCTGTTCCAGTCACCAGGTAAACGTGATATTCGGCATATACTTTTCGAAAGAAACTGAAATGATTTTCATCAGTGCCACAATAGAAATCATTAACTGTATCTGGCGGCCCCAAGTATGATATAAACTGCCGCGGCACCATTCTTTTTAATGGATCCAAGTAAAGATAGCCTACCTGAGTTTTGTGTATCATACCCATGTATTCCATTTCTACACTCTTGTTTCGTACGTATTTATGAGAGTGATAATTAACTTTTCCGGGCAGATAGTCAAAATCCACATCTATAAAATAAACAGGGGGTTTACCTTTATTTTGCTTTAGAAGTTCCTGTAAAACTTCAGGGTTAATAGTGTCACCGCTTTCAGGCCGGAACAAACCTGCACGCACAGTATAATGAATGTCTACATGATCATTATTGTACAAACGAGTTTCTTCCATGTGCAATACATTTGTAATGACAACTGAATCTTTCGGTAAATTAGTTTGTATCCATTCTGAAATCGAACGAATCCCACAATACACTCCATTTGTTACTAATCGTGTTGAGTAAGCATGTATTATCTGGTCAGCCAAACCAATAACAATAATGCAAATGAAACCATATACAATAAAAGATGGTATCTTTTTAGTTTTTCTGAGATTATTGTATAGCCTCCTCAAAACCAGTGAAACTATGATTGATGTCGGCAAAAGGGCATAAGCAAAATGTACTTCTTCCGTAAAAAGCCATAAGAAAGGAATAAAAAATGCCAGAAACCACACTGCCAAAAATACATCTTTGCGCATAGCTTGCAACGGATATACAAAACATAAAAACAAATAGAACCAATTGTCATTATAGTCATGCTTTATGAGAGCGACTATCAGAAAAATTGTAAAGGCAAATGGAATATAATAATTAGCTAAATGCGACAAGGCATTATTTTTAAATCTTCTGAATATTTCACTCCATTGTCCCTGCAGCACAAGAAATTCAAAACCTTTCCATGCAGCAAAAATATAATCTAATACAATTACTGCCAATAAGATTGGAGGTATCAGAGTTAAAAAATGAGGCGGTGCCAACCAACGTACAGATGAAATTAGTCTGGCAATACTAAATCCTCCGGCATCGGTACCAGCCGCCATCTGGTCGCCAAGAGAACCAAGAGCAAAAACAGGTTTCAGGGGCAAGTCATAAAAAACAACAATCTTGATAAGAGCAGTTGGAAAAACTGCGTGTAAGAATGCCAGGCAGCATGCAAATATAAGTAAATTAAAAACCTTTCTTTGCTGAAGTTCGAGTAAAATTATCAGAATTGGCAAAACCCCAATGAACTCGCGAAACCAGCAACCGAAAAACATTATAAAAAAGAGTAGCCCACCATACCGTTTTTTATGCTTTTCAGTTTCAAGTAATTTCCAGTAAAGAAGTAATCCTGAACAAATAAGCAGTGGGACAATTGCCTGAATGCCAGCAAAAACTATCCAGGAGCCGGTAATCATCGGTGCAGAAAAGATGAATAACAAAACTGAAAAAACAGCCCAATTTTTAGATTTTAAAAAATGCTCAGATACTTTAAAAAATGTCACACATAACGCCCCCAGGATTAAACCGACCCCCAAAAACCAAGGGTACTGAATCATATCAGGATCAATAAACAGCATCCTTCCAAGGCAATCGATTGATGCACTTAAAGGCCTGTAGCCTGACGAAGTAGGAGAACTAAACGCAGTGTGCAATATTTTTGGTATTGTTGAAACGCCTTCCCAAGCCAAAGGTTTCGGTGTTTCAAATAAATTGTATACTAAATGAGGACTGTCATCCCAAACAAAACCTGTGCCGCTTCGGTACCAAGTAAATGTTAAAGCAACTATAATTACAGCCAGAAAGCAATAAAGTTTATTTTTCATACCATCATGCATTAACGGTCCCATTTCAGAATCATCTACAGTTAATAATTGACAGGCTCTCTTGTTTATGTCTTTAGCTAAATCCCGTATTTAAATTTTGAATCGCAACGCTTCTCTATTTTTATCAGCCCGCTAATGCGGGCTGGTGTTTATCGTTTTTAGCTGCCTGTATAGAAGACAGGATACTGTTTCTGCGAATGGATGCGTTGGATTGATCGTAACTATCGACCAGAATGGACTGTCGCCGCAGGCGGTATTGTGTACAGTATTCCATGTTCTCCTTGTGCGATGACAGGAAGATCCAACGTCCATCCGGTCAAAATATCCGTAATCCCAAATTCCTGCCTGATCTCCTGCCAGCGTTCGACCGTTCTATTTTCCCACAGTTGCCTGTACATATCCGGCGGGATCTGGCTATGCAGGTATTCGGCTGGAGGTTCCTTTAACAAGTCTATCGAATAGACTTCAAGCAGGATATTATTGAATACTACAGTAGATTCAGGCGCATAAGTGAAAAAATTAACCGATGTCATATCGGCCAGGATGGGTCTTCTCGTTTTCAATTGAATCAGCGTGGAATCATGCGATGCCACCAATAGACCTTCTCTTTTCGATATCATGGCATAAAAAACATCGTTGGTCCAGTCGGCGAGTTTTTCACCTTTATAAATGTATTTCTTGAAATATCTTTCACGAGGCAAGTTGACAGCTAAATAAACTGGAATGAAAACAGCGAGCATCGCGGCATATCCAAGGGTGTTCTTTTTAACCGCGTAAAACTTATTTCTGTCAAAATTCAGACTTTTGTTATACGCCAAGCAGAAAAGCCAGAGTATAATTATCGCAAAAAGAATGACTTGAACTTCTTCGTTACGGGCAAAGAAAGTCAGAATTAGAAAACCTACAAACAGTTTGCAGTTCAGTTCATAATCCCTGCATTTTTCTGAAACCAGACAACCTATAAGGCAGGCAGGCAATACGAGATTGCTTAGATTTACATATCGACCAGGCATTAATATCAACAAAAACGAAGGCACCTTTTCCGGCGGCAACTGAGTTATTAAGCCTGCAACCAAAGACGCAATACCCCACACCAGAATCAATCGGAACAAAAACAGCAGCGAATCTTTGGCCTTAAACAATTTCATGCCTAAAAAAGAGGTCACAAGGCCGTAGAAACAAAAGATCAGACCGTAAATCCTGTCCGAGCCATCGGGGCCGGAGTACCCCCAAAACATTTTGATCCTGTGGGAACCCCAATATTTGACAAAACTGTCAAGATATCTTTTTTGTATTTCAGGGTCGATGGTTGGCAATTGGCGCATCAAATAAAATTGATAGCACAATAAAGCGAGGCTGATCAAAAAGCCCAACAGGAAACTTCGGTAATGTTTCCGTAGAATATTGCTGACATAATCCCATTGAAACACCGCTGACAAACATATTGTAATTATAAGCCAGAATCCCATTGAGGCGTGAACGCAAGGGAGGAGGCCAAGAAGAAACAATGCTGAACTGTTTTTGTTATTTCCCAGCAAAGCTACGATCAGGACCGTAAGAGATAAACTTAAAATACCGTATGTATGAATCCTCCCCAATAGCCAGATAGGATAGACCACTCCATAGCCAACATAATTAGCAAGATATACCAAAAGTACTCCAAGCAGCGATATTTTAACATTCCTGCCTATGGCAAAGATCAGCAATGCCAACCCCTGGAATGAGACCATGCCCAGCATACCTGAGATAAGAAATGAAATCGCCCTTTCCGAGACTCCCAGATGAAGCAGTGAGGCCGAGAAATGATTCACCAATGTGAATGCTTTTAGATGATACATATAAAACGGGTTGTCCGGTGGATAGTTTACCAGGGAGGCTAAGACCTGACCCGTTTCGACACTGACCTGCCATGTCACATTTGACAGGCCAAGGCAAAACCCCATTATACCTGACAGGAGGATCACATTACCGAACTCAGATCTTATTAACGGCTTAAGCATTTTATTCGACCCCTGATCCTCTATGGTCCATCACTTTTCCACCTTTTTCTGCCACGAGCCTGAAACCAAGATGTTCGTGCCTGAAATCCACGGGGTAGTTTGTCTGCAATTCAGCGAAATCGCTGCACCGATCACGCCAGCTTCCTCCAAAACATTTACGAGGTGTATCCTCTAAGCATTTGACAGGCGAATCATTCTGTATGGGTGTAGAGGTCCACTCCCATACGTTGCCGATCAGGTCGTTGGGACATCCCGGTGTGGCTCTAAAACTGCCTACCGGATTGGTTCTTTCCGAAGAATTCGATATATTCCATGCATACTTATTGATCTGTTCCTGAGTGGGTTCATCTTCAAAATCACTTTCGAGCCGCTCTGCGAGAGACATGTATTCGTCAATAGTCGGCAGACGGTAAACCAGAGTTTTGTCGTTTTGGTTAAGAATTTCTATGAACCTCAAAACATCAAGATACGAAACATTTTCGACGGGAAACCTGTCGTTAATAAATCTGCTCGGATTAACATCCATAACTCTTTTCCATTGCTGCTGGGTCACTTCAGAAATACCAACCATCAGTTCATTTCCTGCTATCCGATAATTGTCAAATCCGATCCCGATGTAATTGTAAAGATCAGCCGAAGCATTACCATTATCGTGATCAGTTTCCACCTGTACGTCAATTGTTTGACCACTGAAAGCCGAATAGATCAATTTTTCTTTTTGATAATCATATTCAAGGATATATTTAGGTGAACTGTTGTCAATGTACCTGTTAAACAAGCCATCGATGCAGGTTTCGTGATACCATCCAAACGCATGAATCTCCGGACAGCGGTCCAATATCCTGATCGAAAAGTCATTTTCGGTTTCGTGCTGATGTATGAAGGTTCTGGTGGAATCGTAGTAATTCTTTAGCGAAGAAGTCTGTCTGCTAACTTCCCTACATATTTGAAAGCTTATGCAGGAATGGTATAGGATCAATATTGCGAGACAACTTGTCAAAACCAAATAGGAGTTGAATTTCAAAAGCTTGTCAAAATCTATCATCATGTAGACAAGATAAAGCAACAGAGCTGTAAGGCAATATGAATAATGCGTAAAAATCACATGGTTCGACAACCTTGTATCAATCATTGCTGCCCGTCCAAGACACATCAGGCCACTGATACTCAATAGTATTAAGACCACCATCAATGCATTGGGATCAATTTTGACCAGATACTTTTCTTTTCTCCTAAAGATAATTATCAAAAGAAATGTGGTGACAACTATTCCAAGAGCAGTTACCTGAAAGACGACTTTATCGGTATATTGGGCCTGGCCCCAAAACGGGAAGATCAATGTAGAAAAGACAAACAGTAGCATTTTGAAGACATTGAGAATTGGTGCGAATAAACCGATCGATTCAGACTGAACGGTCATAGCCAGGTTCGGGTAGGCAAAATACAGGTGAACAAGAAGAAGAATGAACCAAAGAAGAAATGGGCAAAGCAGCCATACAAAGCTGGCCTTATCTTTTTGTCTGCGTGCGGGATCATTCGGTTTTCTGAATAAGAGCCAATATGAAACGAACATAACAGCAGGGACAGGGAAAGCAATCTCAGTACACAGGAGATTAAGAAACAACAGCAAAGACAATAACAAAGTGCCTGCTTTGACAGTCAACTGATCATCATTAATTTTACGAAAAACTATTATCGACAGGATCAACAGCAATGTTGTTAGAATATAGCCGTCCATGTGCGGCCAGATTACGGCATCAATTTTTGTGACCGCGACAGCAAAAAGCAAGGCGATGAGGAAAGAAATTTTTCTTTTGCTATGCTGAAGCATCAGGGCCAGGAAACAGAAAGTTGTAATAATGTGTTTCAAAACAGTGGATATATGGCCTGCAACGTAAGATTCACCAAAAACTACCCTGTTAAATGCCAGCATCCCATGATGTAAAGGTCTGAACATCAAACGGTCATAAGGCAGGTGAAGCTGCCAGTCTATGTGGCTAAGGAAGAACTTAAGTCCCGTAGGCTCATCTTTTGATGAGAAGAACAGGAACCAGTCATCGTGGCGAAACAAATGAGAAAAACTCGGCCAATAAACCGCTGCTGTTAATAGAGAGAGCGTTACTATTGAAAAAACTTTTGCGGATATCGTTATCTTTTCCTCTTCAATAAACAACTGATGTGTTTTTTCCTTAAAGAAAGGAATATAACCTGAGTGGAAGAAAATTTGCCTGAAAACAAAAACCGGCAACAATAACAAAATGAACGTTGTCCAACTTAGGAAAGGCCGTGCAATGACAGCATAATACCCTGAGGTTAAATTCACAATCAGAACGATCACAAAAAACAGACAGAGATAGAAAATTATACCACGTTGGAGAGGTGATGCTTTAAATTCGCTTTCAGCCGCATCAATCTTAAACTTAATGATGGAGAGCAGAAATAGGCCTGACGCTATTCCCACAGCATAGATCAACCAGTTCCCAGAAAGCCATTTGTCGTCTTTAAATCTTAGAAAGAGCCTGGCAGTGTACGCTTTTCTGTAATTATAAGCATAGATAATACATTTTGCTGGTTGTTCCCGGTCAAACGAAACTTCCAATTTGTTATTGCCATCGTGAACAAGCCCCGAATCGACAAAAGCATAGACACGTTTTTTTCGGTTCACTTCATTAAATGTTATTCTATCAACATCCAGCGTCTTGCCGTTGAGCTTAACAATTGAAGGCCAGGCATCATTGTCACCTTTGTATGCTATTTTCATTACATAAGAATCTTTCTCCATGAATAACAAGGTATCGATCTTATGCGAGACAGGATGGGTCAGCTTATTAAATTCGACCGGTGAGAATTTCTTCGCAGACATTATATAGCAAAAGACACTGATAAAACTTACGTAAGTCAAAAATAAGCACGTTATCAGGGTAGATTTTTTTTTCAAGAAATATGACATATTCCACTTTTTTCGATCAAACTAAGGAGTTCATTCCAATTGTTTTCTTTAATCAGAACTACTTTCATCTCCAACAAAAGCATTCCCTGATGAACTGAAAATAGTATGCCGCTCCCCATCGTAAAATCTGTAATTTTCTTTCGCCTCCTATCCTTTCTGGTTCATCTGCCGGGATCTCAGTGATCTTAAGTTTCTTCTTGGCAGCACGTACAGAAAGCAACGGTTCCCAGCTTATCTTGGTTCTGAACAACTTTTCAGCGGTTGAGTATGCCTCATCAGTGTGCAGCTCCAGGTCATAGATCAACTGAGTCCTGTAAGCCCTAAGAATGACCATCACATCGGTATAGCTTCCGCCGTGTAAAATATTTACGGTCCTGGTAAAGAGCCAGTTGCCAAAACTTGTGATGAAATCGTCGTCATCACTTTTTGCGTCCTGCAAATACCTTGAGCCAATTACCATGTCATATCCTTCTTTCATCTTGTCACACAGTTGGGGGATGGCTTCAGGGACGCTGTTACCATCGGGGCTGAAAGTTACAACAACATCCCCTTCAATATATGGCAACACTTCATTGTAGGCATGACGAAAGCCTTTTTGTTTCTGAACATACACAAAATATCCCTGGCTCTCTGCGTATTCTACGGTTCCATCTGTAGAACCGCCATCAAGAATAATAAGCTGATCATACCATTGTTTCTTTATCAAAGGCATAATAGCCTTCATTCCATCAATTTCGTTTAGAGTCGGGACGATCAAAGTGATTTTCATGTTACCTCGTTATTAAAATCTTCATTTGTTGTTAATAAATTTATTTTGCCTGATAATACGAAGGAACGATACCTTGTAATTAATCGTCCTCGTCTTCGATACCTAATTTGCTTTCAATTATATAAGGCGGTCGGTTTTTCATCTGCTGGTGCATATTGCCAAGATACAAACCCAAAATGCCGATGGTAAACAAAATCGTCCCGCTAAGAAACAGCATTGTAACCATGATCGCAGGCCAACCCGGCTGATGCATATCGAAAAAGACACGGGATATAACGATATAAAGCAAATAGCAGAAAGATACTATAGATACCAGAAAACCAATTACCAGCGAATAATACAAAGGGACATCCGAGAAACCTGTCAAACCTCGTATAAACTCCCTGGTTGGATTGACGGAGCTGAAAAGTGAGAACTTAGTCTTGCCTGCACGTCTTGCGAGCCTTTCATAGTGAACCTTTGTTTGTTTGAAACCAATCCACCTTACAAGACCCCGCATAAACGGATCGTATTCATTAAGCCTTATAAGCTGATCTACCGCACGCCTTGAAAGCAATTTGAAATCACCAGTGTTCTCCGGGATGTCTATATCCGAAACAGAATTGATTATTCTGTATGCCCTTTTGGTGAGCCACATTTTAAGCGGATTTTCGCCAGCCCTTTTAGTTCTTGTAGTATGAACGACATCGAAGCCCAGTTCGTATTTTTCCAAAAGTTCGGGTATCAATTCAGGAGGATCCTGCAAGTCTGCATCCATGTATACCACAGCATCACCTTTTGCATGACGAAAGCCGGCCATCACACATGGAGATACACCGAAACGCCGTGACATATTAATGATCCTGATCTTTTTATCGGTATCGGCGAAACTCATCAGCAACTCCAGCGAGCTGTCTGTAGAAGCATCGTTTACGAATATCAGCTCATAATCAAGCTCAAGCGGATCGAGCGTATTTCGCAAACGCTCGACCAAAGGTTTCAAAACATCCTCTTCGTTTCGGAATGAAAATATAACAGACAACAGCATAATCACATATTCCCTGATTTAATAACTATAACCATTAACCCGAAATAGCAACTATATACAAGCATATTTTCTCTCAAGCTTTCTGGAAGTCATTTTATTTATATAATCAACGGTTTTATCTCCGAACTTCTTACGCATCATGGCAAGGTACCTTGGGCTCTTATGATATGCCTCGAATGCATAGTCCCTGAAAGCAAGTACCTGTCCGCCGCTTAAATATTTCGTCGGCAACGGCTGAGACTCGTAGCCATACTGAGAGTAGCCATGCCACGTATCCGGCAGCTGCCAATTATTTTCCAACGCGATGTCGAACAGCTGCGACCCAGGAAATGCCATTGCGCTGTATATGTTAGCATACTCGGCGTTGATATCGAACATCAACGTGAGGGTTTCATTCATCGAATCATAATCGTCTTCCGGCAAGCCAAAGATATAGTTCGCACAAATATAGAATCCGAGATCATAACTCAATTTTACCACATCCTGAACCTGCTCCATTTTGTAGCCTTTTGTGACATCGTCGATAACTCTTTTGCTGCCGGATTCAAAACCGTAGGCAAGCCAGTTAATCCCTGCCTGCTTCATTTTAACCAGCATCGGCTCGGTAACAGTGTTTACCCTGGCGTATGCCCACATGTTAAGGTCATATTTTCTTTCTATGATCTTATCGCACAATTCAACGACGCGTCTTTCATTCATCGCAAACATTTCATCGCTGATCTTGATATTTCTTATGCCGTAGCTGTTGACAAGGAAATCGATCTCATCGACCACATCATCCGTGCTTCTATAACGAATCGTGTTTTTACCAAACAGTGCGTTTATGCAGCAAAAGCTGCACTTAAACGGGCAGCCGAGGCTGGTATAAATGACCGCATAGGGACTTCTATTGTCGATGTCATCAAAGCAATGCCAGTTATGTGCCCGATATTTATCCATTGGCAGCATATCCCATGCCGGCTGGCCGACAACGCTTAAGTCCTGCATAATAGCAGGCCTTGGATTCGACACGATGCTTCCATCCTGTTCGTAAATGAGTCCTTCTATCTGATAATTGTCCCCATTGTTCCTGAGTACGTCAATCAATTTCGGTATTGTATGAAAGCCTTCCCCCTGACAAACAAAATCCGCCGCACTTTCTTTTGCTGTTCGTTCAGGCAAGGCACTTGGGTGGAGTCCTGCCAACATAGTTTTGATATGCGGGTCCAACTGTTTCAAGGAGGATATTATCTCATCGGCCCCTGACATATTCATTGTCGAAGCGGAAGGATTGGTCCCCGAGACAACGACAACTGCAAGGTGAGGTTTTAGATACTGAATTTCCTTTGCGGTATCTTCATGCGAAAGGTCCTGTGCCTCCTCATCATAGAGGACTACCGAATAACCAAGCCCGCGTAAATATCCAGCCAATATAGCCGACCACAACGGAGGTTCGATCGCGGTCAGTTCAAAATCATTCAACTGACCATAAATGAGCTTTCCGCTTGCCGGTTTTATCAATGCAATATCAATCCTGCGCATCCAGGGCCTTTCCTTATTTAAAACATGTATCAGACATTATTCAGCATTTGACACAGGGCTTTGATTCGGTGTTCTTCCAAGACCGGGTAATTGCCGATGTAGTAACCATAAAAGTGAACATGTTCAACATGCGGGTACTTTAACCACTGATCCTTAGCAACGATGTCTTTAAGATAAGGCTGCCTCATCTGATTTCCGCCGCCGCTGCTTCCCCTGCGGAACTCAACGTTAGCATCTGTCATGGCTTGTTCCAGTCTTTCACGAAAAACGGGATCCTGTTTTTTCAGGATCAGATTAAACGCATAATTACAGCTGCCTTCCAGATCGAAATCCGTTCTGAATTTTTCCGAATCAAGGTTATCAAGGAAGCACTTGAGATTCTGTCTGCGTTTTTCGTTATTTTCATCAAGCCTTTTCAGCTGAGACAAACCAAGAATACCGCCTATCTCGTTACCTCTGACATTATATGCGGGATAGGCGAAAATAAAGTCAGGACTGAGGTCCGGGTTTGAGTCGATGAACTGCTGTTTGATTTTTTCGTCGGTTGCTTCACGCACCATTCCGTGTGAACGCATCATACGTGCCATTTGATACACGTTTTCATCATCGGTACAGATCATTCCGCCTTCGATAGTGCTCATGTGATGAGCGAAATAAAATGAAAAGTTCGAGATCAGCCCGAATGAACCTAACCTTTGCCCTTTAAAAGTTGCGCCATGCGACTCACAGACATCTTCTATAAGAGGGATGTTTTTATCTTCCAAAACCTTCAGGAGCTTATCGCTTAGTCCGTTAAATCCCTGGACATAGGTCATAAACACAGCTACGGTTCTGTCTGATATTTTTGAGATAACCTCATCTTCATCCATGCAGAGGTTTTTCGGATTGATGTCGACAAAAACAGGTGTTAAGCCGTTTTGAATAACGCTGGCAATATCTGAGACCCAGGTCAAAGTAGGAACGATAACCTCGCCGGAGCCAAAAAGATGCTTTATTACAGACATCGTAACAAGGTTTGCAGAAGCACCGGAATTAACATATATGCTATGTTTAACGCCGACCCATTGCGACCACTGCCGTTCAAATTCTCTGACTTTTTCCGACTGCGTCAGCCGGGGCGTATTTGAAAGAAAATCCCTGAGGACATCCAGGTCCTCCTGAGGAATATTATTTACCATCAAGGGCCAATCCAGTTTCACTCCAGCACTCCTTTGCATAAACTGACAAATCCTGAAAATATTTTAATTAAAAGTTTTCGACAACTCTGTTTTATTATTTACGGCACTTAGCAGATGCTTCTTTGAAAGCGATGCCTCTTCGTGTATTACATCTCTGCCGCCCGATTTAAATATGTATTTATCGGCAAATCCGAGACTTTTCAGCTCAACGTTCAGACCCTTGCGGCCTAGAATACTCCGCATCAGGCTGTCGAGTCCTCCTCTGTCCTTAAAACCCTCTTCAACAGTAAATATCCTGGTGTATTTTTCGAGTTTTTCAGCCAGTGTATCTTCGTCCGGCGCCAAATTGAATATATCTATCAGGCCGACATTATGTCCCTGCTGCGAAAGTTCATTAACGATCTCCAGTGCTTTATGTGTCATGTATCCGGTTGAAACAAAACAACTCTCATCGCCTGAAGCAAGTTCGTTAAAACCTTTTTGCCAATTTATTTGATCGCAGCTCATGTAAATATTGGGCAAGGGTTTTCCGTCAAGCCTGATATACTTGGGAACGTTGCATTCGATGGAAAAATCCACGAACGACTCAGCGGTGACCCAATCACAGGGACTGCACGAGACAATATTTGGAAGTGTTCGCATAATCGAAATGTCTTCGAGGCAGTGATGAGTCGGCCCAGCGACATCATAGCTTACGCCTGCACCTACCCCGACAAGATTGACATTTAAACTTCGGTGCTGAGCTGACAGAGCCAGATTGACCCTGATCTGCTCATAAGCTCTCATCGACAAAAAGCCCGTAATCGCATAAGCGTAAACAATGAAACCTTCTCCAGCCAGACCGGCAGCGACGTTTACAAGATTTTGCTCTGCGATACCGACATTGATAAATCTTTCGGGGAAATCCTCCCTCAGCTTGTCAAGTGAAGGGGCGCCGAAATCGGCCGCGAGAAAAAATATCCTGTCATTGTGAAACATCTTTTCGTAAACAGCTGAAATGATGGCATCTCGCATTGTCTTAACAGATACGGTATCGTTCATTTCATTTTCTCCAGTATCTCGTCGATCCTGTCAGGTTTAAGAGTCATAACATGACTCATTGGATGGTCCTGAAGGCCTTCAACGCCATTTCCTTTTCGCGTGTTCGCTATCAGGGCCTTGGGCCTGTTATTGTCATTTGTTTTAAATAAAGTCAAAGCAGAAATTAATTGCTCGATATCATGCCCGTCAACCGAAGCAGTCTCCCAGCCGAAAGCTTTGAATTTAGAGTCAAGCGGATCCAGTGCCATGATATCCTTCTGATACCCGAGCATGGAAATCTGATTGTTATCTACAATAAAAACGAGGTTATCCAGTTTGTGACATGCAGCAAACATAACACCTTCCCAGACAGCGCCTTCATTGAGTTCTCCGTCACCACATAAAACATATACTTTTGAATCAAGATTTTTTCTCTTCAAAGCGATAGCTACTCCGCAGGCTACTCCGAGGCCGTGCCCCAAAGAACCGTTGATAGTTTCAAAACCTGGAACGGCAGTATCGGGGATCACACACAAGAATGAATCTTTCTGGCCGACGTTTTCGAGTTCTTCTTTCGCGAAAAAGCCCAGATCGGCCAGAATGGGATACATAGAAACCGCCCCATGTCCCTTGCTTACAATAAATCTGTCTCTGTCTTGTGAAAATACATTTTGCGGGTCATAATTTAATATCCCACCATAGTACAAGGCCACAAATGTTTCAATGTCGGAAAGGGATGAAGCGATCCTGGACTCAGGGGCAAGTTTGTGTATCTTCAAAGTCTCAGCTTTTACCCATTTGGCCTTTTCTTTAAGTTTTTGGATGTCATTCATAATTTGCCTTGATCTCGTGGCTGCAACAAATTCTCATTAAACAAGTTTTTTAATTTTATGCGTTTGAACATCATCAAGTTCTCTAAACATCTTTATTTCTCTCTTTGCCCTGTCATTTTCGGCAACACTGTAATCAATCTTTTCCGGTTCATAAAAAATGATCTGACTGCCGCTTCGTTCGAAATTAAAGGGCACATGAATATACTGTGACAAAGCTTCTCTGACCCTGAACTGCTTTTCCGGCGGCACAAATAAGAGTAAAAACCCGCCGCCGCCTGCCCCGGTTATCTTTCCGCCTATAGCACCTGCGGCACGAGCCCTGAGATACAGATTGTCGATATGATCGTTAGAGATGGCATTGCTGACTTGTTTTTTTAGCTCCCATGACTTGTGCAACAGCTCACCAAACCGGCAAATATCAGTCGACTCATTAAGAATATCAACCCCATGGTCAACGATCTTCTTCATTTGCAACATCACCTTCTCTTTTTTGATCAGATCGTTGCTGTAGCCTTCGACGATCTTGGAAGCTGTTCGCTTAACGCCTGTATAGAACAGCATCAAGTGACTTTCCAACTCCTTAATTCTTTCCGTCGACAATGTCAGGGCCTCAACATCTATTTGTCCCTTATTTGAAAAATCTATCCTGTTAAGTCCTCCAAATGCAGCGCAAACCTGGTCCTGAGAACCAACGTTTTCTTTGATCATTTCCTGCTCAATAAATATGCTTTCCATAGCAAGCTGTCTTTTGCTGGGCATTATACCTTTATAAGCATAAAGCGAATGCAGCAGACCTACAGTAAACGATGAGCTTGAACCCATGCCGCTTCTGCCTGGCAGGTCCCCGTCGTGATGCAGTTCGAGACCTTTTTGGATATCCAGAAATTTCAGCGTTTCCCTTACTGCTGGATGTCGTATCTCATCTACATATTTACATTCTTCAGTAATTCCGTAAACAACTCGGAAACGGTGTTCGAAGAACGGGGGCAATGTTCTGCAGGTAATATAGCAATATTTATCTATGGAAGTGCTCAACACACTTCCTCCATGTGTTAAATACCATGAAGGATAATCTGTTCCACCACCAAAAAACGAAATCCTAAAAGGTGTCCTGCTAATTATCATTTTAAAAAAATCCTTTTTTTAAAAAACTACTCAACAGTTCGTCAGTCCACCAAAAAAATGCTCGGCCGATGCATAAGATTGGGGCGTTCCAATATCAATAAACTTCCCCTCGGTATAAAAACCAAATATCTTAGTACTATCTATAGACGCAAACAGCTCTTTTTCAAGTGAAAAAGTCTTATTTTCGGGTATTAAGTCAATAATCGGCCGTTCTATGAGATAAATACCTGCATTTATCAGGCCGGGCTCGGCTAATTCGCCCTTTTCCTTGAAATCGACGATATGCCCCTGCTGATCTATGCATACTCTGCCGTATCGTGATGTATCGTCAACTTTGGTCAGCAAGAGTCCGACCTGCATTTTTTTCTCAAAGTACCAATCGATGAATTTGTTTAAGTCCACATCGATATATGAATCACCATTGAGCACCAAAACCGCATCTGACCCCAGAAACGGTTCAGCAAATCTCAATGCCCCCCCGGTCCCAAGCGGAGTTGCTTCTATCGAGTAACAAAGTTCCAGGCGACCATAACTTGTTCCAAACGTATCTTTTATCATATCTGCCATATATCCACTACAGAGTACGGCCCTTCTAATGCCGGCAGTTTCGATCTGATCGAGCAGATATGACAGGAAAGCCCTGCCGCAGACCTCAGCTAAAACCTTTGGTCTGTCAGAAACAACCGACCTTAGTCTTGTACCAAGCCCCCCTACCAATATGACCGCAGTAATATCAGAAATTTTGCTCACGCTTTGATCACCTATTAATAATCTCTGAGTAATTTTGCACAAACCAATCGTATGTCAGTTTAAGTGCGTTGTCAAAATTCATTTCAGGCATCCAGCCAAGACCCTGAAAACGGGTACAGTCAAGCATCTTTCTCGGAGCACCATCCTGTTTGGTTGTATCCCAGACAATACTGCCTCTGTAACCGGTAATAACGGCAATTTTCTCTGCCAGTTCCTTAATTGAATGATCCGCCGAACATCCAACATTATAATGGCAGTTTTCCAGCATGTCGACATTTTCAACCGCAAAAATAGAAGCCCTTGCAACATCCTCACTGAAAACAAATTCCCGCCTGACATCGCCGGTTCCCCAAAGCGTCACTTGTTTGTCGTCACTAAGGCAGGCCTGATAAAAACGTCTGATCAAAGCAGGAAGAACATGAGAGCTTGACAGGTCGAAGTTATCATAAGGCCCGTATATCGTATTCGGCAAAAGCGCAATGAATCGGCGATTATCATACTGGTCATTATATGACCTGCAGGCAAAAAGGCCAGCTATTTTGGCAGCGGCATATCCCTGGCTTGTCGGCTCTATGGGACCGGTCAGAAGATGTTCTTCTTTCATGGGTTGTGGACAGTTCCTGGGATAAGTACATGATGAAGCATAGAAAACGACATTTTTGACTTCAAACTTACAAGCTGCCTCGAATACATTGTCCTGTATCGCCAGATTGACATGCAGATAGCTTGCCGGATAAGCCTTATTGTCAGCTATTCCACCGACTTTACCAGCTGCCAGGAACACATACTCGGGTAAGTTCTGTGAAAAATAATCAAAAACAGCTGACTTGTCGGTCAAATCCAGATGTCGATGAGAAACGTAAATAAGATTAGAATAACCAGCCTTGCCAAGCTCCTTTAACATCGCAGAGCCAAGCAATCCGCTATGTCCGGCGACAAATATCCTGGAGTCTTTAAACATTACGATACCTGCTGTCAACTATGACCGTGTAGGCTTTAATAAGCTCTATGATACCGCGTTTAAGAGTATAATCAGGTTTGAAACCTGTTTTTTCAATTTTTTCATTTGAAACGATATAATCCCTCTTGTCCGGGTCTTCTCCAAGCTCGGCCTCGATGTATATAAAGTCCGGGAGGAGTTCTTTGATCTCTGCGCAAAGTTGCAGCTTGGAGATATTCGCATCTGAAAGCCCAACATTGTAAGGCTCATCTTTCATGGTCTCAAAATTATCTATGACATGCATAAACGCCTTTGCAACGTCTCTGATATGAATATAATTACGCTTGAAGTGCCCCTCAAAGATCACAATGAAGCGGTCGTTTACAGCCCGATAGAACAACTCGTTTCCCAGAAGGTCCCAACACATTCTCTTTCTTGCTCCAAAAACAGTAGCAAGTCTAAGGCTGACAGAATTTCCCCTGTCCAGAACGATCCTTTCTGCGTCAACTTTGGTTTTGCCATAAAGAGAAATGGGATTTAAGGGCGTCTCTTCCGTGCAATATATACCTTCCTGCCCTACTCCATAGCCACTGTTTGTGATCGGGATCAAAATTTTCTGCTGCGGGGACAAAACCTCTGTCAGCGTCTTTATTGCGCCGGTATTTGTGGTTTCGGCTCCCAAGGTGTCCCTATGGCACAGGGGCATTCCTACCAGCGCCGCAAGCGGGATGACCATATCTTTACCCTTTACCAGACCAGCAAGCAACGATCTATCCCTTGTATCGCCGCGAACAACCTGAAAGGTTTCATAATCACAACAATCCATTAGTGAATTTGGGCCAAACATGAAATTGTCAAGGACTGTAACCCGATTACCTTTTTCCAAAAGCTGACGGACGAGCACGGAACCAAGGTATCCTGCGCCGCCGGTAACTAAGATGTCATACATATTTACCATCCTGATATGAAATAATATTTCAGTTTTTTGCGTTATTCTCCAGAAACGTAAGTGATTGTCCAGCAAATGTCCATGAAAGTCAAGATTTGTTCCCAAATATCATTCGCTGATACAATACCTGTTGGGCTGTGCATTTGACCTTTTTTTTCTACAGACGAAAGCAGAACATGTAATTGGGGGAGGTTTTGTTATTGTTCTTCTGAATTTCAGTCTATGCAGGAATGACAGTCATGGGCAATTTACGGAGGCTGTGATGGCGACGCCGACGAGCCATTACGGTATGGTGATCAATTCCCCAGCTATGCCAAGGATGTGTTATTGGTTTGTTTCGATATACATCTTACCATTTTTATAGAGTGATAAACGTTTATTGATCTGATCAGCCATATTCTTTTGGTTTTGGGCGGCAGCGATGTCGATAGCCTTTTTTGCGGTTTCGACAGCATTATCAAACTGACCGGCAGAGGCATAGGAAGCGGCAAGAGTATCCAGATAACCCGGTTGTTTGAAGCTGGTCAACCGGCAGGCATTGCTTGCCAAACGAACTGCCTGATCGGCATTTCGCAAGTCCGGATCGTCGGTCGTCGCCAATAACCATGCCAAGTTGTTCAGTATCTGCAGATCGTCAGGTTTAATGCGATTTGCGTGTGTCCAGTGATGGATGGCTGATCGAAAGTCGCGTTGTTTGTAAAATGTGGCGGCCAGGTTGTCATGAGCATTAAAGTAGTCGGGTTCCTGACGAACAACCTCCTGCCATTGAGCAACAGCCTCATCTTCTTTTTTCAATCTGCTCAAAGCGGTTGCCAGATTGTTTCGGGCTTTATAGTCGGCAGGATCGGTTTTTAGATCATGCCGCAGATAGGTTACGGCCTGGGCCATTCGATCTGTTTTAACTGTAAAGATGCTCGCCAAGGGGTAAAGAAACTCAAGGTCCGGACGTTCATTAAGCAATTGGGAGCATAATTTCCACCCTTCTTCATACTTTTGAGCCGACTGTGCGCCTTTTAGAAGACGATAACGTTCGTGGAAACTTATGCAGTTTTTGGCATCCAGCTTTGTTACATCCAGCTCGAAGACTTCTTCTACGCCGCTACCGACATAGCCCAGACTTCTCAGTCTGTCGATAGTCGACTTGTCCAGTTTAAGGCTGGTGTCAGTTTGATCGCTGTGGAGATTATCGTCCAGTATCAGCTGCAGATTTTTTTGCATCAAAGCGGCACGTTTGCTTTGGGTTCGAGCAAGGTTGTTTTTTTCAGCGGGGTCATTTTTGAGATCGTAGAGTTCTTCCTTTGTGGTATATATATATTTCCATGAACCTTCAACGACAGCAAGTAAAGGATTGCATTTGTATTGCGTAGGAGTCAAAGACTCTGTGTAAACATATCTCGGCTGGTGTGTTTTCGCAGACTCTGAAAAGAAACCGCAAAGGTTCTGTCCCTGCACATGAGGAGGAGTCGGCAAGTCAAGCATGCCCAGCACGGTCGGCATGATGTCGATGAGGCCGACAGTATCGCTTATACGTCTACCGCCGCGAACGCCTGGCGATCTCACGATCAAAGGTACTTTGACAGCGCTTTCATATACAAAATAACCATGGGTGGACTCACCATGTTCACCGAGCATTTCACCATGATCGCCTGTGATGACGATCAAAGTTGAATCATACAGTTTGAGAGTCTTAAGTTTGTCTATGACCTGGCCGATACAATGGTCGGTGTAGGCGATCTCGCCCGCGTATAAATCGTCGGCGAAACGGGAGGCGAAAGGCTCGGGTGGATCATAGACAATATGGGGATCGTAATAATGCAGAAAAAGGAAGAAGGGCTGCTGTGAGTTATTATCAAGCCAACCGCAGGCCTGCTGGGTTGTTATTTGTCCTTTTTGCTCGGCGAACGGATCGCCCTCAAAAGTCGGGGTAAAATCTCCATAGTACTCATCAAATCCCTGATTAAGTCCGAATTTTGGAGCAAGAACGACAGCGCTTACCACAGCGGATGTCTTAAAGCCGTTTTGCTGCAATATTTCCGACAGGGTGACATTATCTTCCGAGAGTTTTTCGGTGAGGTTATCATGCACCCCGTGGTATGGAGGAATGGTGCCGGTAAGCATCGAACTGTGGGCCGGAAGAGTCAGTGGGACGGGACTGTAAACATTTTCAAAAACTATGCCTTTGGCGGCAATCGCATCGATATTCGGAGTTGTCCTGTGAGGATAACCATAGCAGCTTAAGTAATCGGCTCGACAGGTATCGATGCTTATCAGAACCACGTTGCGTATCTTTTGACCGCTGGCGACCCTGTTTCGCACGCCCCAAATCACGCAGAGAGCAATCACTATAATGATCAAAACGGTAGATAGAATTTTTGCTTTTGAAAATGACGATAAACTCATAATCTCTCCGCAAAACTATATTGTTTATGGGCCTGTACCATGCCAGCAGTAAGGCGATTATAGCAGATATTGCCCTATTGCGCCAAGAGGATATGAAATTGCCCGGATCGCTACTCGTAATTGCTCTGCATCGCCGCGAGCCAGGCATCGATAAAAACCAGCAGATCGTTTATATCCACCAAACCATCCTGTCCGGCGAGGTCGGCGCCTCCGCAGTCACCACAGTTGACAGTGAGCCAATTTACGGCAAAGGCTACAAAGTCAAACAGGTCAACGCTATTGCTCCTGTCAAGATCGCCGGGGGAATAGTCAGTGAAACAGTGGATCGAACCGTGATCGGTACTGACATACAACGAGCCGCCAGCAACAGCCAATCCTCGTACCCTGCCGTTTACCGGCGCAGTCCAGATCACGCTGCCATTGGTGGTACTTATCGCCGCGACCTCATGATTGCCGCCTGCGAAAAGTGTAGTGCCAGCAAGGATCAATTCATACGGATACGAACTTGAAACAGTCCAGATAACCGCTTTGTCACTGCGTCTGATCCTGGCAAGTTTTGTGTCTGACGAATAGTACGAGTTAGTATCAGTAACGACCAGGCAATTGCCGGGTCCCCATGCCATACTTTCTCCTGAGCCGCTGGACGCGTCATACTTGGCGATATAGCTTCCCGAACCGCTGTAGTGGGGGCCAATAAACAGCTTGTTGTCGTTGGTCAATAGTGCATAAGCACCGCCCTGTCTACCGGCGCCGATCGAGCCGAGGTACCCGCCAGTCAATCTGTTATAGAACGTCGGCTGTGTTTTGCCAGCTGGCATATAAAGATTGCTGGCCGAAGCAAGCGGATATCCCTGCAGCGGTCTTGGAGGCGTTTTCTTCCAAACCAACACTCCGGTTTCAGCATTACATGCACAGATAAAACGGCTGAGGTTTGTATTAGCGCCTGAAAAAAGTCCCGCACCCCAGTATGCCACGCCGTTATCGACCAGTACACCGGTACGAACAGGGCAAACTGAAACCATTCTGCCATCGGCCATCATTCGGTCATCGTTGCCTATTGCACTGTATTTCCAGACAAACGATCCGTCGTCAGCATTTAGACAATAAACGTATCCGTCGTCACTTCCGAAGTATACTTTTCCTGCGTAAACTGACGGCGCAAAACGTATGGGGCCTCCTGTGTAATACTTCCACAACTGAGAACCGTCCCCGGCATCAAGGCAGATGACCTTGTCACTGTTGGACGATCCGAAATACACTTTGCCGCTGCTTGCGACAACTCGAAAAGCACTGTCAATTTCAAGTCTGGATTTATTATTGTAAAGCCCCTGCCAGAAATCCTGCAATGCGGGAGATTCAGCCCCGGCCGGTCTTGGCGAACGGTCGCTGCCCCAAACCCAAGCCTGTCTTAATTGATCCGGAAGCTGTTCGGTAGTATGGGCACTCCTGTTTTTGTCATGCAGATATGTTGGCCAGTCCTGTGCTGTTGTCACGGCACAAAATAGGACCATCAGGAATAAGCCAAATATTAACATCGCATATTTATTCGGATACTTGATCATATAATTAACTTTCTTGCTAATTACTTGTCTATAATACCAGTGCTGTGTCCGTGATAAAGTACTAGTTCGGCATAAATGTCATCGAAGTCTGAAGCTGGAAATCACACGAACAGCCCGCCCCGCTTTCCGGAACGAGCACAAGACCGCCTGCGGCCATCATGTTCAGCCAGCATCCGATCCTTGTTTCGCTTGTCAACGGATTAGCGCTCACCGCTGGCAATTCGTACATACATGGATTACCTTTTCTGGCGAAGAAATGTGTCTCACATGCCGAAAGCGTACCACAACCGCCCGTCGCAAGTCCGCCAGTTCCCAGAGCGATATTACTTGTGGCTCCTGTTGTCAGATCGACCCTGTAATATTTATTGTACATCCAGTTGCCAACTATGACCGGGTGTTGATCCTGTTCGCCATGCGCATTGGCTGATGTTCCTGTTGCGTATGTGCTGGTCCAGGCCTGATCCAGATTCGATGTATGATAAGCATAATGAGCATAAACATGGCCGCCGGAAGTGTATGATCCTGTCGCTACAACCAGGTCCCGGCTTGGCACATAGCTGAGATACATAACCTGCGTAAACGGCAGGTTAATCGGCTGAGAGTCGACGACCTGGCCTGTTGTCTTATCCAGTTTGATAAGGTACTCACTTGTAAGGGTCGCCCCTGTTACCCTGCCGTCAGCGTCGTTATAAGCCGAAGAATTGCGGCTTTCGACGAAGTAGACGTAATCACCGGCAACCAATATGCATGGATTTATAATCGCGCTGCCTGTCGGATTCTTGTAAGTCCAGTTGACCGTATCGGTCAGCGTGTCGATGCTGAACATATATTCACTTGTCGATGCTGGCCTGTAGCTGTAGTATGCCTGGTCGACATGTGCCCTGCTGTGGCCGATCAGAGATGCTCCTTCTTTCTGTGCACTGCCGATAAGATTTTGTCCATCGACAGCAAGATAACCCCAGTTGCGGTTTTGGCCGGATGTAAGTTGAGGAGCCTGGAACGTTGCCTCTAATTGGCCGGTTATCAGGTCAAGCCTGGCACAGTCATCTTTGTGAGCGACAAAGACCGCATCATCGGACAGAGCCGTCCATCCGCAATCATGGAATATCGCAACACGCGCCGATTGAGGTATTGACATATCCCAGTATCTGGTACCGTTGTAAGCGTCATAAGCCATCAGTCGATCCACACCGGGGGTAATGATAACACCCTTGTTGTAGAGTGACGACATTGGGCGGTTGTGCCTGTCAACAATGTATCGAGGGCCGGGATTGCCATACCATAGAACCTGCAAAGTGTTGGTTATTCGGGTGTCTCCGCTGTTTGCCGTGTTGCCGGGGTCCGCATAGTGATGGGTCCATTTACCGGCACCAGGCAATTCGCCTCGTGATATGACTGCCCATAAGCCGTTGGTTTCGCTGATGTTCGAATCCTGCCCATCGAGCCATGTTTCCAACGCGGTTCTGTCCAGTGCAGGGTTTGTACCTGCCGGCTGGCCAAGGATAGCCAGACCGCCGTCCGGTCTTAAAACTCGAAATACCTCAGCGGATGTGCCCGGGCAGGTTCCCTGTGCGATCATCTTGTCGGATACAACAAGATTGGCCGTAAAGTCACGGCATTTCAGTTCGGCTGTCGAAATCTGTATTACACTGACGCGTGTGCCGTATACGCCTGCCTGATCGAGATATTCTCTGGCTTGAGCGATCTTTAACGGATCGGATTCATAGCCGATAATTTTCAGATTTGTTCTCTTTGCTATCTCGTATGCCAGTCGTCCTGTCCCGCAGCCGTAGTCGATACAAACTCCCTTGTCGATACCGGCGGTATTTACGATGTATTCGGCGGCCTGTGTATAGACATCCGTCAGTTCGTCAACCGGATATGGACTCGGGCCGGCAGGAACCGGACCCGGACCGGCATCGAAAGCAGAATAAAATTCGTGTGTCGCTTCGGGCAGTCCGTTCATAACGATTCGATAGCTGTATGTTGTTTCAGGATCAAGTCCTGTTATTTTCAATTCATGATCTGTCTTTGCAGAAACGTCAGTTACGGTCTGAGTGAGTGACGAAGCAGTACCGTATTGCACAATGGACGCCACCGGAGCAGACGTTTTGTAGTAGATCGTAACTTCACCTTCGTTATAAAAATGCACGTAAGGACCTGCCTTTAAAGTCGTAACTTCGGCGGCTTCTGTTGTGAAGTTCCAAATCGATCCTGTGTACACGGTCGCAGGGTTTGTGCTTTCATCGACAACATCAACACGCCAGTAGTACCTGATACCGTAATCAAGTTCGACCGGGACGTTAGTGTTAGTCTGTCCTGTCGCCATGCTGTTGAGACTGGTTTGATCAGTGCCGAACCAGACATTATACTTTGGACTTGTAATATCAGTGGTACCATGCCAGGAAAGTGTGCCGGTATCAACCTGAACATCCGGAGCGTTATCTGCCGGAACCGGGATGGTTGCAGCAGGAACTACTTCGCCTGATTCACTGCTGACGGAAGCATGGTCCAACAACGTGTAATAATCACCTGTAAAACCAATACCAATGGCATGGCCGGCGTTTGCCGATGTTGCGGTATATTCGACAGTTTTATTATACCATACGCCCATGGGGACAGCCTCGTCCGACAGCAGACCAGTTGCAGTTGCCAGTATCGAAGTCGGTGCAGCAGAGCCATCTGTACCAGGATCGACAGTAGCGTCATAAATGAATAGGGTCCAGTTTAAACCGCTCTGGCTGCCGTTATTGTAAGTTCCGACATCGACACTGAAAGTGTAGGTTGAACCGGATTCAAATACCGCGGCCAGATTCTGAAACCATGTTGAGGCGGCAGTTATAACATACCAGCCGTCGCCAGCCGGTGCTCCGCCGTAATAACCGTTACCGAGCCATGACCAGCCGCTGGTTTTCCATGGAGACCAGTTATACGAATAGAATCCGGATACTCCGTCCTGATCAAAGCTTGGGTTGCCGACAGTTATCATGTCCGCTTGGCAGACCGAACCAAGTCCGCAAATCAGCAAAACCAGAAAACACACAGCAAGTTCTCTGCATCTATCCATAGAAACCACCCCAATTGGTGAATAACAATAAACAATTAATAGCAATTGCCCCGGTACATACAGTCCGGGGCAATTGCTTCTCTAAAATCTGACAAAACTAATTAAGCTCTTTTTCTTCTAATCAGTGCCAGGCTGCCAAGAGCCAACAAAGACATTGTTGCAGGTTCCGGTACTACAGCAGCATGATCGAACAGGGTGTAGTAATCACCATAAAAACCGATGCCGATAGTGTGGCCTTCCTGAGCGGCTGTTGCGTCAAATGACACTGTTTTATTGTGCCATACACCCATGGGGATATCCTCGTCCGACAGCAGACCGGTTACAGTTGCCAGTATCGAAGTCGGTGCAGCAGAACCATCCGTACCAGGATCGACAGTAGCATCATACAGGAACATTGTCCAACTGTCATAACCATCTGCATGTGGTTGAGGCGAATAGGTGCCGACATCAATAGAGAAACTGATCGTTTCGCCTGCTGCAAATGTTGCTGACAATTCCTGAAACCATGTTGCGCCGGCTGTGATAACATACCAACCGTCACCTGCAGGAGCACCGGAATAGTAACCGTTGCCGAGCCAGGTCCATTGGCTGGTTTGCCACGGAGACCAGTCATACGAGTATGACCCGGATACACCGTCCTCATCAAAACTCGGATTGCCAACATCGATGCCAGCAAAACTGACACCTGTCAGGGCGATCACTGCTACAAAAATAATTAACTTCTTCATCATTCGTACCTCCACAAAATAAATAGTTATAACCGACAACATATCGGCTAATTTATGAAAACATCATGCAGGCTACGCATCCTGCACTAAAACCGGTCTGCATCCGACTCATCGCCAAATGCGGACCGACTTTAATTGTCAAACTACCCATTACTTATACATAGCTGCTACATCGTCAGGAGACAATCTTTAAGGCAGTGTATGTCTCAACGCTGTATCGGGGACTACAACTATCGTTGTTTCTCCCGGTAGTTTCCAACCAACGGAGACATGGTCACTGCCGCCGCCTTCTTTGTGCAGCACTTCAATATAGTAGTAGCTGCCCGCTGTCAGAGATACGGGCGACGAGGCCTGTCCCGCCTGAGCATCCCATTCGTCCACAGTAGTATATCCAATTACCTGAGCGATCTGATTACCCAGAGCCGGATCCGTATCGACCGGACTTGTACCGGAACTTAAGAACAGTCGAGACCCGTCGTCCGAAGCGATGTAGAATGTATAATCACCGGTCACAGGTGCCACGATGTAGCCGTAAATCCGCTGACCGTAGCTGTCGCCGAGGGGACTGCTTCTTAACTCGCCTGTAACAAAGTAAGCGCCATCCGGAGTGTTAGGATAAGCTTCTGCGTCAAGCAAATCGTTTGGATCACTTCCATCAATACCGGTCCAGTATTCAGCGATCAGTGCGTTTTCAGGATCGCCAAAATCACCGTCAAATATCCAGCCCTCGGTCAGAGCTGTAGAGTCCAGCCACTCGGCCGCAAAGACAGCAAAATCTTCCATATCCACGATACAGTCATCGTTACGGTCGTAATAATTAGCCGTCCGTGCGCCTGTTGCTTTGGCTGCATCGCAGGCATCAGCATAAACGACAATCTCTTTCTGGCTCGAAAACGAACCCGTCGCATCAGTAGCCGTAAGTTTCAAGATGTATGTACCCACCTCGCTAATGGTCGCTGTAGTCTCAGGATCGTACGCGTCAGCAAATGTAACTTTCGTTGTCAAACCGCCGCCCAAAGCTTCAAATGCCTTCCAGCCGTTAATCGTAAGAGTACTGGTTCCGTCGTCCGTCACCGAACCACCCATCGCCAGACTGTTAGGGGGACTTGCCATTTCCAGAGTCGTTAGGATATTGTCACCCGCTTCAACCAGAGGGTTGGCATCGAACTTTTTTGTCGCAAAGCCCCATACCGGACTCGTATGAGGAACTATATCACCATAAGATGTTATCCGCCAGTAGTACGGTGCGTCAAAATCAAGATCAGGCGATACCGTGTGTGTCGTCCCCGTCAATCCGGTCACTGATACGGTGCCGGAACTGGCAAAGTTAGGATCGCCCCTGTATTCGAGATCGTAACTTGTAACGGTATATCCCGAAGGAGGAGCCCACTCAAATGTAACTGCAGGGTCGATACCGGGCGATTCGTCAGGAGGATATATGGCATTAGCATAAACCGACGACGCTGCTTCTGCGTGATCGAACAGGGTGTAATAATCACCAACAAAACCGATACCGATAGTATGACCAGCTACTGCCTCAGTCGCCGTATATGATACGGTCTTATTGTACCAGACTCCCAAAGGAGTCGCTTCGTCCGACAGCAGGCCGGACTTCGCAGCCAGGATAGATGTCGGTGCGGCTTCATAATCGACACCAGGGTCAACGGTTGCATCGTAAAGGAATATTGTCCAATTGTCACCTGCCTGTGCTCCGTTGTCATAGGTGCCGACATCGATAGAGAAGTTTATCGTTTCACCTTCTGTAAACGTGGCTGAAAGGTCCTGGAACCATGTAGTACCGGCGGTGATAACATACCAGCCATCGCCTTCCGGGGCGCCGCCATAGTAGCCGTTACCAATCCACGACCAGCCGCTGGTTTTCCACGGGGACCAATTGTATGTATAACTTCCCGTGCCGACATCGTCTTCGTCAAAACTGGGGTTTTCGACGACGATCTCGGCAAAGCTTATGCCCGCAAACGCAACGAGCAGCATTGCTAAAACTAACATTTTTGTTCCGCACTTCATTTTCATTGCCTCCAAAAAATAATATTTCATTTTAATCTGTCCTTAATTAATTTGCTGACAATAAGGTCTAACTGCCTTCGGCATTATTTCTTGATCCAGTCAGGCCAGGGAGCGTCACTTAGCGTCCAGCTATTGTTCGTGTCAAATGTCTTATGCCATTTGAGCGTCCATAATTCTTTGATGGTTACATGCCGGGCCGAAGCATCAAGAAAAACGATATTGA
>DAOWHR010000050.1 GCA_030641315.1 Anaerohalosphaeraceae bacterium
AATTTCAATCGTGATCAGTACTATAAGTCTATTATTTTCCCAGCTTTGCCAGGACGGTTTTTCGCATTATATTTTCGTTGGCGGTTTGGCCTGTGAATATTTTGTATTGTGCCATGGCCTGTCTGACGAACATTTCATCTCCGCTGACGACATTTGCGCCTGCGGCTTTTGCCTGAGTGAGAAGCATCGTTTGAAGCGGATTGTACACCGTATCGAATACTGTCATTGCCGGTTTGAGGCATTTGGCCGGTACTGGTGAAGCATCCGTGTTGGGATACATTCCGATGCTGGTGCAATTGACAATTACCTGGGCGGTGAGAGAATCGATTGACTCGGCGGGTGCGTATTTGCAACCGAATTCGTCAGCGAGCGCGATTGCTTTTTGCAGCGTTCGGTTATAGATGGTGACTTTTGCGCCGACATCGACGAGTCCTGCAACGATTGCGCGGCCAGCGCCGCCAGCACCTATTACGGCGACGGTTAGGCTGTGCAGTCCGTGTCGGGATACTCCGATGGCATCGGCGAGGGCGTCGATTGCGCCTGCGTAATCGGTATTGTAAAGACTGATGCTGCCGTTAAGACCGATCCTGATGGTGTTGGCAGCTCCGATATTGATGGCGAGGGGTTCGACCATCTGTCCTTTTCTTTCGGCGTATTCGAGAGCATTGGCCTTGTGGGGAATCGTTACGCTGAATCCGCCAAAATCAGTGTCGCCCTGCCGATGCCTGCTGATGATGTTATGGAGGAACTCGTCGAACTGCTCGGACTGGCCGTCAACGAGTAAGGGCAGGTAAACAGCGTTGATGCCGTCTTTATCAAAACACGCGTTAAATACGGCTGGACTGATCGAATGACCGACAGGCGAACCGATGACGCCGTAAACCAGTGTGTCAGAATTTATCGAACGCCATCTGTACAGCCCGATCATATCATCGATAGTGATCTGGCCAGGCGCGGTTGCGTTTTCAGGATCGAGACTGGCAAAGCTGAGGAAGCCTCCAAACTTGCCAGAGAGCAAACGCATCATCATGCCCGCGTTTCCCATGCAAAGGACAATCGCGTCTGACCTTCGGTTTCGCAGAAGGTCGATCGCGGGGAAACAATCGTTGATGTGTTTTGCGGTATAGACCAGTTTGGGGATAGCATCGGGGCAGGATGAATGAATATTATCATATAACTGGTTGATGTCGGGGAACGTGCCTTTGAAATTGTGAGCCGAAAGTATCAGCCTGCAACCTGGGTTGACTCGCAATACTTTTTTAATCTGTTCTTTCGTTTCACCGGCAAAGTTGTCAAACTCGCAATCGACAAAATCCACCCCGGCTACTATTGATTCAAGAAGTACGGCAAGCCTGAGGTCGGCTGGGTAATCGTTAACTCCCCCTTCATTGCTGTCTCTGCAGGTCGCGATAATCGGCAGAGACAAAGATCTCGCAGCGGCGATCATATTAACTGCTCTTTCAACGGTCAAATCACACAGGTGATCCAGGCGCAACTCAAGCATATCAGCTCCGGCTGCTTTTGCTTTTTGCATCTGCCCGGTTGCTGTGCTTAAGTTCGATTCCGCTATTGATACCGCAAGAAAACTCATACGATAAGATTATCAGCGGTTGGCGTAATTGCAAGTAAAAAAATATAAAGAGTATCGTGTAGTGAATCTTTTTATCTTTGACATTTCGTGGATTGGCAAATAAAATGCTCGTTGGCAGATTTTCAGGAGTTAAATATGGCACGATCAGGCAACCCAAAAGAGTTTCTAAGTAGCGATGAGTCAACGATCCATCAGGTATTAAAGGCGCATTGATAAAAATGATCAACGAATCGATCTGCCGACTTCAGGAATGGTAAGATGCTTCCTGACAGAAAGATGTTTTAAGGAGAACGTAGATGAACTCAAGAATTTTATTGTTTACTTTGTTGGTGATCCTGATTTCCAGCGGTGGGTGCAAACCGAAAGTCAAGCAGGACAAACGGCAAGAACCGGTGTTGACTTGTGCCGTTGCGGCTGGGTGTAAGGTTGTTAAACTGGCTGATGGTTTTCGGTTTACGGAAGGGCCTGTCGGCGATACTGAGGGCAATGTTTACTTTACCGATATACCTAATAACAACATTATGAAGTACTCTCCCAATGGACAGACATCTGTTTTATGCTCGAATTCCGGCGGCGCTAACGGATTGTATTTTGACAGAGAGGGAGTTATGTACCTATGCCAGGGAGGAGTGCGTCAGTTATCGATGATTACGCCCGACTGCAAAATAAAGGTGATCGCTGACAAATACGACAATAAGCCTTTCAACAGTCCAAACGACCTTTGGCTTGACGGTAAGGGCGGGGTTTATTTCACCGATCCCAGATACGGCAACCGCGATGATCTGTTTCACGGCGAACATGTTTACTACTTAACGCCGGACCATGACAAAGTGATACGTGTTATAGATGATATGACCCGGCCCAACGGATTGATCGGAACGGGGGACGGCAAGACTCTGTATGTTGCCGACCATGGCGAAAAAAGGACATACCGCTATACGATCAATGATGACGGCACGCTTAGCAATAAAAAGCTGTTTGTCAAAAAAGGCAGCGATGGTATGACGATTGACGACAACGGTAACATCTATATCACTACCGATGCGGTGGAAGTTTACAGCCCTGACGGTAATGAGATAATGAAAATCGAAGTACCCGAACGCCCTTCCAATGTCACATTTGCGGGCAAAGATAAGAATACGCTATACATAACCGCGAGAACATCCCTGTATGCTGTCGAACAGGAATAGCGAGTGAGTTTTTTTGTGGCAGTAATAATAAATATCTCTATTTATGTAATCTTTTACGGATACTTGGTCTTGCTAAATCGCTTTTGTCCCTGCGCTGGCGGGCTTGTTGCCCAAATCCTAAACAAACAATAAACTCAAAAAAGCAAATGCTCGAAACGGTTCTGACTGCGTCCGAATGAGGTTTTGTGATTTTGCCGCTGGAATGTTTATTTGTTTTGTATTTCAATATTCGGATTTCGCATTTGGGCAACAC
>DAOWHR010000449.1 GCA_030641315.1 Anaerohalosphaeraceae bacterium
GACGGATAACCGCCGTAGTTTTCCAGGATGTGTATCAGGTTCGTCTTTGTATATTCTGCGGCCGGTGGGATGTTACCCCACCCTGATATTGCCTCGGAATACGGGTTCGTGGTTGAGTTGATGAAAGGCATCGATACCCAGATGGCATTTCCTTGAGACTGGTAAAACCCCAAGTGCGTATCTTCGACTGTTCCGGCAAAGGAAAGCCACACGTTGGGGGCGTATTCCACGATGACGGGATATATACCTTCCGGGGTCCAATCAGTCGGCAGATATAGGGCATGGTATACTCCTGTACCGGTGTATTCCGGCGCCACGACGCGCACTCGCTTGCCCGGCGCGGGGGCATCGTTGGTCAACGGTGGGACTTCCATTAGCGTGTTGGCCTCGTGAGTGTTTGTAAACTTGTCTGACGCTTGTGAAAAAACTTGGCCGTTTGCGGCACTAATCAGAACGATCACTACTAAAATCATATATAACTTATTCATTATGTTTCCCCATTAATCTTTTTAGATTTTTCATGGGTGCTTAAATACACAACTTACATCATGACATTGTATACCAGACCCCTTAAGCATTATACTCTATTTGCTTAAAAAAGACAAGGCGATTATGCTCAAGCGTAGAGTTTTTCGCATAAGCTCTTCCTTAGCAAGTCCTTATGTAGCCAGACGTAGGTTTTTTTTGCTTCTGTCGGTTCGGCCAAGAAACGGTAAGTATGGGAGTCTCTTTTTAGCCGGATTAAATCAGAGATTGTGCCAGAATGAGATAGGAAAAAAGTAGAGTTTTTGAAGATCATGCGGTAAAATTCGGCTGTTGGTGTGATGTAAGTTGCAGGTAAGAGCACTAATATAGAGGCGTGGGTTTTTGCGTGGGTGCGGTTTTGGGTGCCAGCCAGCTGGAAGGTTTTGTATCGTGACAGCGACGGCAACTGGAAGCCGGTTGATGCCGAGGGTAAATTTGGTGTTGCGATGGATAAGTTTAACGCTGTCGAGTTTGCGCCGGTTGAGACGAATGGATTGCGTTTGGAAGTGAAGCTGCAGGATGAGTTTTCGGGCGGCATACTTGAGTGGCGGGTTGGAGGTGATTAGAATCCGCGGCGATGAAAATAGATAGGAAAACATAGCATTCTTTTGGATGTCAGGGTAATATTCGGCAACAGGCGTGCTATAATTAGTAAGGGAAGCTATTCCGTACAATACATGAGAGGCTCTGATTATGATATCTGATCAAACTATTGAGGTTGAATCTAAATCGTCTGGTGAGAACTTGTTTAGATATGTTGGGATGTCGGTTGTCTTGTATTATTTTATGATGCTGCTTTTTACTGTTTCTACATATTTATTTACGAATGAGTTTAGTTGGGACCTGAATTTCCTGTTATATTTCTGGATGGCCTTTGCTATCAGGGGCGGCAGTAAAACGGCGTGTAAATGGGGCGTTTTTTTAATATCGATACATGGATGCATATTTGCCGTGATCTGTTATATGTGTATTTTTAATCCAGCAGCTATTTTATTTGACAATCGTATCTTAAGTTCTGCAAATCTCCCCGTTGTTTGCATTACTCTTCTATTATATACGCTGTGGAGTGTTATAAATATTATATTTCTGGTACGGCTATTAAAACTGCATCAAGTTCGTTTTTGGACAAAAGCTCCGATCTTGGGGTGTTCGATTATTGCTTGCCTTTTAATTGGATCCTGGGTGGTGCCCACTGTTATATTGAATTCGGAGGGTTATTTCAAAACTTCGATTGAAACCCAATATGCCGAAGTTATTGAACACCTGATCAAGATCCAATGTGAAGATCTTACCAGGTCAATGAATACCCCGCAGGTGCAGGCTCTTTCAAAAGCATATCCAGAAATAATTCTTGCAGCTATTAAAACCAGCAGGCGAGGCAGTTCTCACATTATCTCTAAGAAAGATTTTAAGACCACTTCAACTCTTGTCGGCAAAATGGGGAGCGGTCGAGACAGTCAAGACAATAAAGTGAAATATGTAATATACGAAGATTATGTAAAAGATAAAGATGGTGATTGGTTTAAAATTGTGCTTTGGATAGTGCGGTCTGTTGATTAAGAGTTTTATCAGGGTGAGTGAGGGGAAAAGGTAGAGTTTTTGAGATTGCGCGGTGAAATTGTGTTGTTGGTGTGATGTTAATAGTAAGTGAGTGAATCATTATTTATATTTCAGGAGATGATATGGACAGGCGTGGGTTTTTGCGTGGATGCGGTGCGGTTTTGGGTGCTGGTATTGTTGGCGGTTGTGTTTTGGCTGAGGGAGCCAAGCCTGCTGCCAAGAAGCCTAATATCGTTTTTATTCTGATCGATGATCTTGGGTGGTTTGATGTCGGGTTTAACGGCAGCAAGTTTTATGAGACGCCTAATATCGATAAGGTCTGCCGCAGTGGGATGCGGTTTACCAGTGCTTACGCTAACGCGGCCAACTGCGCGCCTACGCGGGCCTGTTTCCTGACGGGGATGTATACGCCGAGGCATGGTATTTATACGGTTGGGAACTCGGACAGGGGCAAGGCTAAGGACAGGCGGCTGGTGCCGACGAAGAATGCCGATACGCTTGAGCGGAAATTTGTCACGATAGCCGAGGCTCTTAAGCCTGCCGGCTATACCAGCGCGAGCATGGGTAAATGGCACATGGGCGACGATCCTGAGTTCGGGCCTATCGGTCAGGGCTTTGATGTTAATATCGGAGGGGGCAGGTGGGGAACACCGCCAAAGGGTCATTTTGAGCCTTATGGCACGCCTAATCTTGAGGTGGCGCCTAAGGGTGAGTATCTGACGGATCGGATCAGCGCTGAGGCGGTTAAGTTCATCGAAAACAATAAGGGCGGCCCGTTCTTTTTGTATCTGACGCACTACGCGGTGCATTCGCCTGTGCAGGCTAAGAAGGATATTACCGCGAAGTATGAGCAGAAGACCCCGAGCGACGGTCAGAAAAATGCCAGGTATGCCGCGATGATAGAAAGTGTCGATCAGGGGGTCGGCAAGATACTGAAGAAACTGGATGATCTGGGGATCGCTGACGATACGGCTATAATTTTCTTTTCAGATAACGGCGGTGTCCATCCCACCACGAGCCACGGGCCATTACGCGGCAGCAAGGGTGCGTATTATGAGGGTGGTATCCGTGAGCCGATGGCAGTCAAGTGGCCCGGTGTTGTTAAGTCGGGTACTACCTGCGATGAGCCTGTTATCGGGCTCGATTTTTATCCTACGCTGCTGGAGATGGCTGGTGCGAAAGTGCCGAAGGGTACGAAGCTTGACGGGGTAAGTATCACGAGCCTGTTCAAAGGTGCAAAGAGCCTCGGGCGCGACGCGATATTCTGGCACATGCCTGCGTATTTGCAGGGCAGGATCCCGGATTCGAGGGATGGTGCGTTCAGGACAAGGCCGGTCAGTGTGATCCGCAGCGGTAAATGGAAGCTGATGATGTTCCACGAGGAATGGTCACTTGACGGCGGGCGGGCGAAGATCGATACTAATAACTCGGTCGAGCTGTACGATCTTGTCAACGACATCGGCGAGAAGAAGAATCTTGCCAACATCAACAAGTCCAAGCGGGACGAATTGCTGGATAAATTGCTTGCGTGGATAAAGAAAACAAACGCGCCGATACCTGCCCAGGCAAACACGGCATACGTTGGATAATCGACCGCGAACGATACAAAGAAAAGTTTAATAATGACGAGTGTGAACTATAGAGCGTGAGGAAATTATGTTTAAGAATGTAATATTGGTTGTGTTTGGGGTTATGATGTTTGCTGGTTGTTCGGTTGCAGATGAGGGTACGGTAAGCTGGGAATTCGGGCCTGACAGGATTTGGGTCGGGCCTGAGTACTGGGCAAATCGTTTGCAGGATTGGCGAGTTGCTAACGGACGACTCGAATGTGTCGATCATAGTCTTGCCGGTCGTACAGTTCATCTGCTGACGAAGCGGGTTGGTTCGCAGACAGGCGATGTGGAGCTTACGGTAAGGCTTGGTGCGATTGACACTAACGATACAGTTGGTGAATCGGGTGCAGGCTTTCTCATCGGTGCGGGCGGAGCGGAGCTTGACTACCGCGCTGCCGCTCTTGTGCAGGAAGGCCCCGGTCCGGACGGCGGATTTTTCGCAGGCATAAACGGCAACGGCGAACTGATGATCGTCGATAACTCAAAAGGCATCATCAAGGACGCTGTCGCAGGTGTTGTGGGAATCGTTCCCAAAGATAACTGGAAGTTAATGTATGTAGACAGCGCAGAAGGTGCAACCAAGGGCCAGAACGTTTTCGACGGTGACCCGGCGACGATATGGCATACGGAATGGAAGAATAAGAAGCCGCCATTTCCGCATGAGTTTCAGATCGATATGGGTGCGGTTCAGTCGATTGACGGTTTTGTGTATTGGCCGCGAACCGAGAACACTGTCGGGCGGGTCAAGCAGTATGAGTTTTACGCATCGACTGATAAAAAGAATTGGGGCAAAGCGGTTTCCAAAGGCAAACTTGCTGACGGTGAGAAGCCCGAGGTCGTCAAGTTCAAAGCAACTGATGTGAGGTATTTGAAGTTTGTCGCGGTTTCGGGGCATCAGGACAGGCCTGCTGCCGTTGTGGCGGAGTTTGCTGTGCTTGATGTCAGGGCGGTTAGGCATGGATTCGTTCCTAAGTCTGGAAAAGTAGACGTTAAGAAAGTTAATGCTGCCGATGTTGTTTTACGGCTCAAGGCAGTGCCTGATGGTGACAGCTATAAATTAGTGCTAAGTGCCCATCAGCCCTTTATGGACGGCGTTATTGCTGTGTCAGATGATGACATGCCATTGAACCCGGGATTTAAGATTGCAGAATTGTCTAAGTCAGGCATTGATGCCGAAGCTCTCATTGGGAACATCGCTGTTGTCTCAAATTACGGCAGTAAAAAGGGGACCGGCTACTGGTTCCAGGGACTAAGTGCCAGCGGTTCCAAGGTCGATATTTTTGAGGATCGAAATGCAGGGCCTATACTTTCTACTCAGTATACATTGTCGGAAGGGACGCTTAAGCTTACTGCACAGATGATGCCTGTTGGTTCCAAAGACAGCAGAAGAGTTGATCTACAGGTTAAGGAAGGGAAAACGTGGAAGAATGCTGCTACAAGTACGATCATTGTGCCGGGCTATACAGCAACTTTTAAAGTTAAGGATTGGGACGACAGCAGGGATATCGAGTACCGGGTCAGGTATGGTTTGGCGATCAGTTCAAACAGATTGAAGATATACAATTGGGGAGGTACTATTCGTAAGGACCCGGTTGATAAACGTCAGATCGTTGTTGCTGGGTTTACGGGGAATCATAATAACAAGCGTGGTTTTGGAAAGGCTGGTTATAAGTGGAACAGTCAGGCTCTGTGGTTTCCGCATAACGAGATCGTTAAGCATGTAAAGGCGCACAAGCCGGACGTTGTGTTCTTTAGCGGTGACCAGGTTTACGAAGGCTCAAGTCCTACGTTTGCGGATCGTAAGAATATTCAGCTGGATTATATGTATAAGTGGTACCTGTGGTGCTGGGCGTTTCGTGATATTACGAAAGACGTTCAGTGCATATCGATCCCGGATGACCATGATGTTTACCAGGGCAATATCTGGGGGCAGGGTGGTCGAAAGGCCAAGCGTCAGGACGATGGCGGATATGTTCACGATGCAGAGTTTGTCAAGATGGTCGAGCGGACGCAGACATCGAATCTGCCGGATGCTTACGATCCTACTCCTATTGGGCAGGGGATCGGCGTTTATTATACTTCAATGAACTGCGGCGGTGTCGATCTTGCGATACTTGAGGACCGCAAGTTCAAGATCGGTTCCAAGTCCGCCGAGGCCGAATCGGGTGACGAGTCGAAGCACGTTATACTTGGCGACAGACAACTTGCATTCCTTGCAGACTGGTGTGCCGACTGGAGCGGCGGCGTTAAGATGAAAGCAGCGCTTAGCCAGACGGTGTTCGGTGCAATGCATACCGGCTGGGGAAGTCGAGGCCGCGGCGATCCCGGAGCGCCTTCTGTGGATAAAGACACCAACGGCTGGCCAAAAGCGGGACGCGAACGAGCGCTTCGCGCACTGCGAAAAGGCTTTGCGTTTATGCTGGCAGGTGATCAGCATCTTGCAATGACGGTCCATCACGGCATCGATGAGTTCGACGATGCTGGCTGGAGCCTCTGCGTACCTTCGATTGCAAACTTCTACCCGAGACAATGGACGACTTCCTATAAGGGCAAGAATCATCAGGCCGGTCTGCCTGGCTATACGGGTCAGTATCTGGACGGGTACGGCAATAAGGTGACTGTCTGGGCAGCGGCGAACCCAGGTGCCGATACCGGTAAAGAGCCTGACGCTCTGCATGACAAAATGCCAGGCTACGGAATCGCCAGATTCGACAAAATTGACCGGACGATCACGATGGAGATATGGCCGAGGTATGCCGATCCGACCGATGCTTCTACGGGTGGGCAGTATTTGGGATGGCCAAAGACTGTGACCCAGGAGGACAATTACGGGCGAAAGGCCTTTGGGTATCTTCCGACCATTAAGGTTGCCGGGATGAGTGAGCCGGTTGTGCAGGTGATCGATGAAGACAACGACGAGATCGTTTATACGTTGCGTATCAAGGGCAGCAGCTACCAACCCAAGGTGTTTAAGACGGGTACGTATACTGTCAAAATCGGTGAGCCGGGCGGTAAGATGAAGGTGCTTAGCGGTCTGAAACCGTCAAGCGGCCAGAAGATCATTAGTGTTGATTTGAAATAAGATAGAGTAGTAGTTGAGGCATGAATATTTGTTGAATAGAGGCAAGGTGCCGTTTGGCGTACCTTGCCTTTTTTTGTCAGCGGTTATTTCTATTTGATCTGGAATTCCTGGTATGCTGTGTTTTCTTTCAAGTCCGTAACCGGTTGGGTTATCCAGTGCAGCCAGCGGAAAGTACCCAGACTGCCCCCGCCTGCAGCGGTCACCTTCGTAGCTGTAAATTCCCCGCCCGAATCTCCCATTGTATTCATCGACGCAATAGTAATAATAGTTTTTTTATCCTGTTCGCTTATACCGATGATGCTGAAATTCTGGCTTCCCCGGTTACCGTTCATGTTAAACGAGAAAGTGCGAATTTCTTTTACAGGTACATCTCTGCCCAAATCGATTTTGTAAGTTCCGATGGCGGTTCCATTGCTGAAAACAGTTCCAGAGTTTTCAGCAATTTTGCCGTCGGTTAGAATCGATGTTGCCTGGTTGCCTGTTCCGGGCTGTGTTGTAATGTTTTTGATCTTTACAACTTCTCCGGACGGCAGCAGGCTAATGCTGTTAAAGGTATTATTCGTACTCTCAGTCTCAACAAAACTATACTTCTTCATCGTCAGTGCTGCCTCGCTTTGACTGCAAATATATTTAATAGTCAAAGGTTTGCCACCAGCGGTATCGGTCGCTTTTTGCAGGGCTCCGATAGTCTTGGTTGCTGCTCCGTTAATTGATTGTATCAGATCGCCTTTTTTGAAGCCGGCTGCTGCTGCGAATGAATCGGCTGGTACTTTGATCAGGTGGATGCCGCCTTGTTCTTTACTTACGCCGAATGCTGAGAACTCTTCTCCTGACAATTGCCTGACCGTTGCTCCCTGCCAGTAAGATAATGTTTTTCCAGTTGATGTCGCTGGAGCTTTCAATTCAGTCGGCAGTACCGGTGTGAGTGCGATCGCTTTCAGTTTTGGGTATTGAACGCCGAATTTATCCATTGGGAAGTTTTTGAATCCCAGCTTTATGGCTGGAGAGTTTTTTGCTACACGGTAATCTCCGTTTGCCGGATCTATGAACATCGCATTTGCAGTTATCGAGTTTTTGTCAAGTGCGCTTTGCTTTTGTAATTGTAAGGCAGGTGCGGTCTCAGAAATGTTAGGGTTGTGGAGCAGGTTGAGATCGCATTGTTTGCCCCATGGCGTTGGGACGCGAATTGGCTTGTAAGGCGTAAACACGATGTTGTTGCGGAAAATATCCTGGCTGTTTTTGTACCAGACATGCGGGTGGAAGGAGTTGTTTACCATGATGTTATTTTCGCAGATGCGATTGAAGCCTTCTCTGAATTTGATTCCGCCTTTGAGGCAGAGATTGTTGTAGACGTGATAGTTTGATGAGCCGTCGTCGAGGTCGATATCCCATCCACGATCACAACGCCATCGACTGTTGCGGATTATGGTTTTCTCCGCATCGAGCTGTGCAAGTTCGGGCAATAAATCATCAGGCGCATCTTTGAGGTGCCAGAACCTGTCACGTCCCCATGAGTTGAAGCTGCCGTGGTCACCTGTTTCGCGTACCGTGTCGAAGACATCGCAGAATTCGATAACGTGTCCTCCGAACGTCCCTTCGCTGATGTTTATGCCTGCGCGTCCTACATCGTAGATCGAGCAGTGGCGAATTGTAATGTTCTTCGACATGGAGACCTGCACGCCGGTGGCTTGTTTTTCTACAACGCTTACGTTGTGGATGAGGCAATCGTCAACAATGCAGTCGGCTGGGTAGTCGTCTGATTTTGGCCCGGGCGTTTTGTCGATGTCTTTGTAAGATTGTGTCTGGTGATATTCGAAGAGTGGGTTGCGTACGGAGTCGGAATTTCCTACGAAGCAAATGCCGCTCGCTCCGCTGCCGAAGATATGACACCGACTTATCGTGATTCGCCTGTTATAGTTGTTGACAAAAATCGAGTTGCCCCCCAACTGATCGAATCGGCAACCATCGACCGTGCAGTCAATCGTACCGTTAAACAGTACTCCCCCGCCCCGGTAGATCGTCCAGTCGCTTCGCAGCAGCGGTTCTTTCGTCTCCATAAACGTTCGCCTTGCGTGCCTGAATGTCAACCCCGACAGTGTTATATTTTTCACAGGCCTGTTTTTTGTGCCCTGAAACTCTATAAGATGGTTCAGACGTACCACCTCGAACACAGCTTCTCTTACATCCACGCCAGCATCCGGATAGTAGTACAGCGTGTTGCTCTTGGCATCATGATACCATTCGCCCGGCACGTCAAGCTCTTCGAAGATGTTTTCGACAAATCGCTCGTTTTTATGCATTCCCATCTGCCGGTTATTCTGCCACCCTCCTTCGTATGTTACTTCGTTGTTTGCTTTTTTGCCGGTGATCCGGTAGTGGTAACCTCCCCAGTGTGCGCTGTGCATAGCGTGGATATATCCGCCAGCCGGATCGGCCCAGTTCTTTGCTCGGTCCGGGCTGAAGGCATCTGCGGCTGCTCCGTTATACGGTGTTGCGCCGGGGTCGTAGTTCGGGTAACGTGCCATGTGTCTGCGTTTGCCGTCAACAAACAGCTGATCGATATCCATACTGGCAGGCGTTTTGGCCTTGAGTATGCCGTCGCGGTATGGTTTCCATTTCAGGGTCAGTTTCATGCCGCCGCTTATGGTTACTTTTTCCTGTTGGAAGCGGCGGTAGGTTACCGGTGAGTCTTTTGTGCCGGAATCCCGAGCGGTCAGGACGAATGTTGTTGGCAGGTAATAGGTTCCCTGTCTCAGGTAGACTGTTTTCGGGCCAGCCGTGTTTGATTGGCGAATCTCGTCGCGGGCCCTTTCCAGAGATGCAAACGGTTTGGAGATCGTGCCGGGATTTGTGTCACTGCCATCCGATGCTACGAAGTATTCTGTCTGTGCTGCAAACGTTGACGCGGTGATCAGTACGATGAGAAGAAGGAACGATTTGAATTTCATTTGTAAGCCCTGTACGAATAAATTCCGGTTAATTTCAAGTTTTCTAACCGGAATATGATACAGGGAATCAGTGCGTTTTTCCAGAAAAAACAATAGGCTTGGTTTAATTAGTAAGCTTGATCAATGTGTTTTTGGCTGTTCGCCGTACCTTTGTTTCATTTCTTTTGCGAGGCCGCAGGTTAGTTTTCCTTCTGTGCAGTGGCCTATTACTACGCATTTTGGGCCGGTTTTGCAGAAGATCGAGGGGCATTTGTCCTTTACGAGATCGTACATCTGATTTGCGACGGCTCGAATTTCCCATTGTGCCCTCATGCATAGGCGTTCCTGGAAGAAGTGCATCAGCTGGCGGGCGTTCATTGTAACGAATATCTTTGTTTCGCAGGCGTTTGGCAGTACGTAGCGCGCGTCCTGATTGCTCGATTCGCCTTTTTGGCCGATAGCGTTTCTCAGGGTGGCGTATCTTTTTGCGATGAGCCGCATTGTTTCTTCGTAGTATTCTACAGCGTCTACTGTTTGGCCGTCGATGTCTATTGTTTGGCCGTGGTACTGTTCGGGGATGACGTAGTCGAAGTCGTCGTGGGCGACGTATCGCTGTGAGCGTTGTGAGTAGCTCGCTATGCGGTGGCGGACGAGCTGGTGGGTCAGCGCACGCGATACCCCTTCGATGTAGAATGTGAAGACTGCGTGTTCGGCGATGCTGAGGTGGCCGATCCTGATGATCTTTTCGATGAATGGGCCAGCATCATCGGCGTCCTGGTCGAGGATATTATCCGTATTTGAAGCGTAGCAGAGCTTAGCAGCCGATGCGATGATCTCATCGGACTCGGTGGTTGCTCTTGCAAGCGTTACTTTTGCGGTTGTTTGGGGCATGGTATTTCGCAGTTAGTAGTTAATAGTTAGTAGTTAAGATATGACGGGTATCAGTCATTGTTGTTGTTTCTTTGGGCGTTGAATTCGTCGAGTATTTGTTTGCCGCCTGCTTCGATTAGTTGTTTTGTTATTTCTTCTGCGGCGGCAGAGGTCTGTTCGATTGGAGCGGTGAGAGATTTTCTTATTACGGTTTTGCCGGTGATGTCGGCGATGACGGCGTTGATCGTTATGCTGTCGTTTTCGATGGAGCAGTGTACGCCCAGTGGGATCGAGCAGCCGCCGTGCATTGCGGCGAGGATGGAGCGTTCTGTCTCAGCGGTCAAACGTGATTCGTGGTGGTCGAGTTTTGCGATCACTTCGATCAGTTCGGTGTCATCTGATCGGGTCTGGACGGCAAGAGCACCCTGGGCAGGTGCGGGGATGAAGCGGTCGATGGGGAGGGTCGCTGAAATTTTATCTGCCATGTCAGTTCTGTTGAGGCCTGCAGCGGCGAGTATGATCGCATCGTATTGACCTTCGTCGAGCTTTCTTACGCGTGTATCGATGTTGC
>DAOWHR010000189.1 GCA_030641315.1 Anaerohalosphaeraceae bacterium
ATGTATCGACTTAGGCCGTTATGAGGACGAGTCTGACAAGGCGAAAAACGCAGCCAATGCTATCCATTGTCGAGTATTTTCAACGTAGTCAGACGAAGCCGCAATAGGTATAAGCGATACACTAAAAATCCAATTGCTCTAGTATGTGTATGTGAATTTCAGAGTCGCTTTCCACGCGTCCGGGCCGTCTTTTAGACTTGCCAGTTTCAGAGTATCAATTTGCAGGCTTGGCCAGCGGTTAAGCAAGCTTGAAATGAACTTTGTGAAATCAACGATTTCGATCTTATCGATGGTCATGTCAGCGGTTTTTGTTTTTTTCGTTCCCTTTTTGATAATTGTGCCCGCTCGCAGCGAGTATCCTGATGCGGGAATGCCATTCTCGCCGCTAAACTGGTCTATCACTGTTGCGTAGTCAAACTCGCCTGAGTTTTTCGGATTGCTGTCCTTGTATTTGAGACGACCGAGATCTAAGGCCAGCATATTTATTATGTGCCCCTTCGCTTCCGTCCAGTCTGCAACTTTTCGTTCATACTGTTTGTCTGCGGTCGGAAGTGTCAAAGTTGCCGCTGTTACTGTCCATGTCGCAGCAAGCAGCGGTATAATAATGAAGTAGAAGTTTTTGTTTTTATATATTTCTTGCATGTCCTGTACCTTGTATTCTATCTGTTTAGTTTGATATTTGCCGTGAAAACATCTCGACCACCCGATGGTGAGAATTGTGATGTGTCCATCGTCAATCGAGGATGTTTATTGATCGCCTTGAAGAGCTGAAGAGTATCGTTCCTGCGTTTTGTGCTGCCGACCACTTTAATGCTGTCGGCCCGAATATTGATCTCTTTGACCTCAACGTCAATTCTCGCCATTATCGTAGGATCATTAAGACAAGCCAAAACATACGATAGCTTTGCCGGCGTTGAGTTGTCGTCTCCCGATGCCAGGCCTGATTTTGCTTTTCTGACCTTACCCAGTTCGCGTTTGAGTTTTTCCGCGATAGGTTCTTTCTTGTTTGGAGGTTTATTGCCGTACATAACCGCCGCGTATTCTGTTTCCAGTTTTTCCTGCATAGCATCGGAGTTCTGATTTGCCCAGACCGATCTGGTCTGGAAATACCCGCCCGCCGCCAGAAGCATTATCGTTATGGAAATGCTCATTATCATAACGCATTTCTGGATGATCATCTTCCTGCCCTGGTACGGCATGAAGTCCTGCCTGAAGTCTGTTCGCCTTGACTTTTTTATCTCTGACAATGCCGCCCCGTAAGCGATAGCGAAATCTGTCGATGAAGTGTTCTCATCAAGCACTGACGCATTTGCCGCTGCGGTGTTAACAAGGTCTATCGAACCAATGTCCAGGGACGTTCTTTCCTCCAACTCGCCGCAGTCGATGGTTTCGGTATTGCCTGCAAGCATTATAGCATTGATCGGATCTTCGGTGTTCATCGATGCTATGGTCATTGGGATTTCTCTTGCGATCGTCGCGGTGTTATTCTGAGAGCTTTCCAGTAAAAATGTTCTTGTCGCAGGTGCGTTATGTGCCGAAGGATGGATAATGTAACAGGCCCCGGGCGCGATCAATGTGAACAGGCAGTTTTCCTGGTTTGGATGTTTTACGTTCTTATCGAGGAATCTTGCCGCGCAGACGACATCGGGTTCTATGGATGTCGGGTCGATGTCCATAGCCTGAAGTGCCGATAGAATATCTCCAAGCACATATCTATCCGCACTGAATATAGTAACATTAGATCCGGTCTCGGATATTTTTGTAACATTGAATGTTACAGCAAGATCCATCGCGTCAGCGGCAACCGCTTCTTCGGCATCGAAGCGTATTGTCTGGGCGATCTGTTTCGGATCGACAAAAGACGATTGATGGCTGTGTTGGGTAAACAGTGAGCAGTCAACCGCAGCAGAGACCGACGAAAACGACAACTGTTTCGATTTGAGGCCGTCGGATATTTCCGAGGCGATTGCCTGGGCATACTCTGACGGTTCTGCCAGGTCGGTAACTTTGACCGTAAAGCAAGCCAGAACCGAAGGTTTGCTCCCGTGCCCAGAAAGAACAACTGCTGTCGCGCTGTTTCTGGAGATATATAAACCCAATGTATTTGATTGTTCCACGTTGTTAAGCTCCCAATATTATAGGGCGTTGCTGCCAACGCTCAGTTAAAAAAAACTCGGTATTAGTATTTCGACAATGTTACGTCCTGACTCTATAATACTATCCTGTATTTCCTTGTTTTTCATGCACATTTTTTAAATATCAAATCCATAACCTATTGTAATAGAAAAACTTGCCTTCGCAATTACCACAGGCCAACTTTTCACTTTCCAGCCTGTTTTTCTTCGCGTCCTTCGCGGTGATAATTTTGATTTTTAAATCTAATCTGTGGCCATTTTTTTTATTCTTTTAATCCGTGTAAATCCGCGAAATCCGCGGTTTCTTTATTTTTCAGTGGTTAAATATTCTTTTGTTTTTCTCTGTGTCCTCTGTGATCTCTGTGGCAAAAAAATCGGTTGCGACTGGACCACACTAAGTTTATTTGTTAATTGATCCCAATATTTAAAAGTCCGATATCATCACAATCTTCTGGACGCTATTTCCGTTCTTTGAGATCGCTGCGATCGCTGAAGCCTTTGCTTTTCCGCTCGTTGAGGTGATTTTTATCGTAAAGAATGTACTCTGCGTTGACAGGTACGGAGCCACTTTTTCTATAGAGTCCGAGTACCTCCAGTACTCGTCCTGAAACTCTTTGACGGACTTGAACGGTTGTTTTCTTCTTCGCTGAACGATCTCTTCGGCAATCTCCAGATAGTCGCCTCCAAACGCGAACGCCGCTTCCAGCACATGCCTTGGCGCGGTGTTGATATTCACCTTTTCTGAACCCCACAGGCCAAGATACTTCAGAGGATTCTCTATTCTGCTCCCAGTGTTGGGCAGGGGCCTCGACAGCTTTTCCAGGTCGATGATAGAACCGTGTATCAATCGTGCGAAGTCTGTCCTGTGTGCCAGTTGCGACCGTGTTTTTTTGGTTGTCCTCGGACTGGTAGTCATCCTTCTGGGGGTGGTGGTTCGGCCCCTGGTCGAGGCAGTAGGTTTTTTTGTTGGCGCAGTCGGCCTGCGTGAAGTGGTCGTTGTCGTGATAGGCCTTGGGTTCAATACAAATTTCTTCTGCTTAGAGACTTCGTCTATCTGTTCCTGAAGCAGTTCTACATCTTCCTGGGACATCTGCATCCATTCGCAGAAATTCATCAGTCCGTCCTGCGTTTGCCTTAACAATTTCGGGTCCCTGGTCATCGCCCATGTGATCGGCATTTTGGCATTTTCGTCCTCAACCGTGATAGTGACAGTGGATTCGCCAATTTCAACTTCGATCGGCTCGACTACATTGGGCCACTCGGGACCGTAAGGGCCGGGTATCTTAATTGTGTTAGGGTCGAAGTACTCTTCTGTCTCATCGCCAGCACCAAAAGCTGCCAGCATACCCTGCATAGCGGCGAGCATGGGATATTCCTCTTCTGGCTTAGAGTCTTTAGCGGAAGAGTCCTCATCCTTCTTAGCTTTTTCTGCTTTGTCCTTTTCTTCACGGTCGTTCTTTTTTTCTTCTTGCTCGGCCGTTTTTAGCTCGGCTATCTGCCACTTCAGATCTTCGTATTCATCCTTGTCGAGATGGAAAAGATCGGAAAAGTCGTACAGCTCCGATTCGTCTTTACGTTCAGTTACCTTTATAGGCATTGTCTTGACTGTTTCCAACGCGTATTTCATACCGGAATCGCACGCGTATCGTGCTTTCTGGTAATCGATGATATATTGCTGGCGATGTGTGTACGTCGCTATCCGCTCGGATATCGCATATATTGCCGTGCTCAGGATAATAAGCACAACAAGTACCAGCAGCAGGGCGAATCCGTCCCTGTCAGCAGCTGTAAAATTAGTTTTTGTTCTTGCGATACTCATCGTTTACCTTGGTCTCTTGTCCCTCGCCGGGTCTATTCCATCAGAGCCGCCGGGAATAGCCTTAAGAATATCCTCAGGAGCTATTCCACTGGTAGAAATATCGTTGGGATCCTCAGCACTTACATCATTGGGGTCATCAAGACTGAAATCCTTCTTTATGAATTTGTAGCCGATTTTCCTGGTTCTGTCTATGGCCACGGTTCGGGTATATATTTCTTCCAGCGGTATTTCAAATTCTCCCGTCACTGTTTCAATTGGCTCAGCGAATGACACACTTATCAAAAGTGCGGTCGGCAGTGTTGTACTTGACCAGTTTGCGATAACTTTTGTCCCGCTGACAGCGCTGATCTCGAAGTATGTCAGGCCCTCACAGATCGGCACGCAAGGTTCCTGGCCCGCTTTTTGAAGAGACGCCTGCGATGTTTCTGTTGCTGAAGACATTGCGTAATCCATTAGCTGATCTTCCATAGCGATACCGCCGTGTGACCGGTAAAGTGTCATCGTCTCAGAGAAAGAGTCATAAAAACTGTGCCAGATAACCCGTTCGAATATTTTCGATTTATTGTCCGATCCGTATATTTTGTTCTCAATGACCAGTTGTGCTTTTTGGTATCCTCCTTCAAACTTATTGAAGGTACGCACTGCCGTGTCAAATCCCGGAGATGCCAACCTGTCAAGGTCCTCGGCAATTCTCTGCAATACCTCAGAAGAAATGTCGTCACTGTTGAGTCTCTCGTTGATTGAAGCTATCGCGCTGGTGATCTGATAATGAACCCCGAGTATCGCCACAACGATCATCGCAGCCATCATCACCACAGCGATCATTTCAACAAGCGTAAATGCTCTTCGATTTTGTTTGCTGTATTTTGACATTTTGTTACTGAGTACTTGTAAACCAATCTAACAGTTTCTTCTGCTCTTCCGGAGATAAAAATCCATAGAATATCATCGCGAAATCTCTCGGCATATTATTGATGACCCAATCCGCAGTGCCGTCAAAGTCGTTTTTATCAGGTTCATCCTCAGGATCCTCGCCTTCCTTGCCAAAGTTGGCTGCCAGTTTGTTTTGTTCCTGGATATTTTTAATGTCTGCCGCACTTAGGCCCGTTACCCAGTGCGTCAGTTCCACAGTCTGTCTTTCAGCATTACTGTCCGTATACGATGCCGAGCACGTCGCCTGTATCCACATTTTTGAAGTCACCGGCTCAGTAAAGGGTTTGACTTCCGTTTCCCACTCTATATCCGGGTTGATCTCGTCATATCCGTATTCGACAAATTCTTCGATGACGGTCTTTGACAGCAGCGTTTCCATATTTTCACGCGCGACCTTAAACGCTTCGACCTTGGCCTTAGTGTCCATCGCTGCCACCATGCAGTTGTTGGTAACAACCATAACTGTAGAGACAACTATCCCCAAAACCGCGATCGCGCAGATGATTTCCAGCAAAGTAAACCCGCTGTTTTGCCGACACGAAATTTTATTATTAAAATGGCACATCACGCCTTGATTGTGGAAGAAGTATTTCCACCTCACCTTGTACTAAAGTTACTGTTCCAAGTACTCTGCTTATTATTATAGAGTACTGGTTCCCTTCCGGGTCCAGCAGCCCTATTTTCCCGCCGTTCATCCATCCGGTTCTTCCGGCAAAGAAGATCGCCTCGTCCGCAACCTGATTTGCCCCGGGGTTCCTCGTGTCTGTCCCGTCATCAAAATAGACATATTCAAGGTAACATTGTTCCGAGAATTTTCCGGTTTTTATGATCGCCTCTTCGTCAGTCAGAACGTCCATTTGCAGCGAACTGTACTGTCTTAGTGTATACGTCTGCTCGATCAGGTCGATCACAATGGCGTATCTGCCGCTGCTCTCAACCGCCGCGTTGTGTGCCATCTTCAGCGTAGTCGTAAAATCCTGAGCTTCCTGTTTGATTTTTGTTTTAGAAAATATTGACGAAAGCGCAAGCCCCGTAACCGCCGCCATAAGCGCTACGACGGTAACCACCATGATCAACTCGATCAGAACGAACGCTTTTGGCCGCTTCGGATCAGGCTGACAATGGGCACCGGTTGTCTCTTCGGGACAGGGTTTATTAGAATGCATCTGTGCTGTAGATATCTGCATTTAAATCTTCACCATCCGGTTCGTCGTCAGCGCCGTAGCTTATGATGGCAAACGGTTTACCATTACCCGGCTCAACCTGGTATATAAAAGCATGTCCCCAGCCGTCATTGGGCAGATCGGTTGTTTCAAGATAACCTGATCTGTCCCAGCCCGTAACATCCGAAGGCTCTTCGATCAGTTCCATCAGCCCAACTTCCTCGGTTGGAAATACACCGGTATCCATTTTAAATCTGACCACAGCGTTGTGAAGCATTTTAAGGCTTGCTCTCGTCGTGGCGACCTTGGCTTTGTCAATGGTACCGACAAAACTTGTCATCGCAGCCGCCGCCAGCAGTCCGAGGATAACAAGGATCGCAACAAGTTCAACCATCGTAAACGCCTTACGATTTCGTTTTCGTGCTTTGTGATTCATTTTTCACCTCTTATTAAGGTTAGTATATCAATTGTCCTGTTAATGCAGCCCGGATGAGAAGTTCAGTATCGGAAGCAGCGTTGCAAAAGCTATCACGCCGATCACTCCCACCATAAATACAATAATGATCGGCTCGATTGCGGCACTGAGTCTGTCTACAACTACGTCAGAAGATGATTCAAGATCCTCGCTGATCGCCAGAAGCATCTTTTCAAGTTCACCCGATTTTTCGCCGACTGTCACCATATGCGCGATCGTCGGGTTGATCACTCCGCTGTCCCGCAGAGGTGTCGCGATGTCCGCACCTGAGATAATTCTTTCTCTTGATTTTTTAACTGCGTTGTTCATCACTACGTTTCCGGTCACCTCGGCAACGATCCTGAGTGAATCGGCCATCGACAAACCCGCACCAAGCAATGTTGATAGGGTCGAGGCAAAACGAGCTACGATTCTCTGCTTAACCAAAGGGCCGAAGACCGGCATATTAAGCATGAAGCTGTCTTTCCACAGGGTTCCTCTGGGCGTTTTGAGTATCTTTTTTACGACGGTTACTATCAGTGCTATCGCACCGATGATGATGAATATTTTCCAGCTTCTCATCGTTTCGCTAAAACTCATCAACGCTTTTGTGATCCATGGCAGCTCCTGGCCAGCCAGTTGGATTTGTTCGATGATCTTCGGAAGAACCACGATCGTCAATATCAATACCGCGGCAACGCACGCGCAGATCAGAATGATTGGATAGATAAGAGCGGTGATCATCTTCGACTCGACCTTCTGCTTTTTCTCCATAAACGTCGCGATAGTGGTCAA
>DAOWHR010000260.1 GCA_030641315.1 Anaerohalosphaeraceae bacterium
ATTATTCGTTTCATTTTATTCGCCTTTATCTGTTGCGATGTTTTCTTGTCCAATACTCTGTTCTTGTACCCTGGTAAGTTGTCAGTTCGTATTCGATCGTCTTGTCGGTAAGCGGTTCGAGTTCAAGCGTATATTTGACCGTGTTCATGTCGATCTTTTCGTAATATTTGCCTGCGTCTTTGCTGTTGTCGATGTCCCAGCAGGTAGTATTCAGGTTCCGCTTAAGCTCGATCTTAATCGGAAGGTCACGAGTGTTTTTGACCTCAATGCGAACCGTATGTATTTCGTCCCAGCCATCGATATTTCCGTCCTTGTTGTAACGGTAGTTGTCGGTCCTGTAATCCATCAGAGTCGGCTTTACTATGACATCGGAAACAGCGCCCAGATTAAGTTCCACGTCTTCGTTTACTGGGATGTATTTGAATGATGACCGGCCTTCGTAGCTTAGGTGGCCTTGTGCGTCAACGCCGCGATAGACTTTCATCGCGCCGCCGGGAATGGGGGTATCGCCAAGTTCATGCTCGGTATCATTTTTGAAGCTTAGATAGCGATATACCACATTGTTTCCCGGGCCTGTGTGCTTATAGAGGTTGACTACGGGTATTTCATCGACATCAAAACTGGGCAGGCGTTTGGACCACTGGTTCGGGATCGTCTCGGTGCCTGCGATGGTATAGAGGAAGTATTCGCTTAGGCCCTCTTTGACGATCTCTTTTTTTCGTGGAGCCTCTGACGGTAGTGCAAAACCTGACCCTGAATCATCCATTAACACCATCTTCTCAATGACACCAAGGCCTCTTGTTGATACTGTCCTTGACCTGGGTTGAGGATGGCCTGGTCTGCCGTAGGGTTCGTTTCTGCGTGCGAGGTCGGCGATCCGGTCGAGTAGATGGACCTTGCCTACGATGAGGCGGGTCTGGGCGTTTTCGTAGTCCTCACCGGAGTTGTTCGTTACGCGGACATAGCCCTGGAGGCGCATTGTTTTTTCGTCTTCGGCCAGTGTGCCCATGTAGAAGGCCCGCCATGAGAGGCCACTGGTCAGATATGTTATCTCAATGGGAGTTTTGCCGCTGACTTCGCTGTTGATGTTCCACAGACCGAGGTTCTTTACACGAGGTGGAAATGTCAGGTCGCTGATGTCTATTTTGTCAGCGTTTTTCTTTGGCAGCATTGACAGGCTCGTTGGATCGATAAGCGTGTTGGCCCAAGAGAATTGTAACTTGTTACTGCCCTCTTTCAGTGTGAGGTTGCGCATATCGCGGACCAGAGTTAGGTCGGCTGAATTGTAAATAGTAACCTGTGTAAAGTCACGGTTGGGCAGGGTAACAAGATCGACCTTGGCGATCGAAGGGGCCGCTGCGGTGAGCAGTAAACTTAACATTATTATCTTTTTCATTATTCTATTCCTTACAGAACTGATTTTCGATTTCGTTTGGGATACATTACGGTCTTATATTGCGTCTGTTGTAATGCATCTTCAGTTCCTTGACGGCGGGGCCTTTTTCCGTTCTTGCGGGCATCTCGATCTCGAACTCCAGCGTATAGGCGTCTGTGCGTTTGTAGCGGACCTTTTTGTTGTCGATGGTGCATTGGTCCATGTCCCACTGACCCTTAATATGCTGTATCATTGTCAGGGTTGCGGGCTTGTCCTTGAAGTTTTCGATCTTGGCAGTAATCACCTCATCGGTATCGTAAAGAACAACACGTTTGTCGTCGTTTTTGATGAGGTTGATCCTGTCATTTTTCATTTGCCTTTGGGTGACGACGATGTCGCGGCTGTCACCAACATAGAGCTGCGTCTTCTGGCCTATGGGGACTATCGCGGTGTTGTCCTCGCCGAGGAAGATTGTGCTGTCATGGCCGTCATCCTGATAGAGACGTGCCTTGCCGTTCCATAGGGCGAAGTTGCCGAGTCCGCTTTTCTTATCGTTTATTATGCGATAGCTTACGGGGACTCCGATGTTGCGACTTTCGATCTCTTCAGGGTCCCATGGCAGACGCGCGGAATCCCACGTCCATATCTTTGTTATCGGGACCTTTGGGGCCTTTAGAAACAGCATTCGCTTTGTCTCTTCGTGTTTGATGCCAAGTTCCTCGAATGACTTACCGTAATCCAGCAGGACGTTAGCCTCTTCAAAATCCTCACCTGAGAAGTTTCTAAGGACCAGGTAGCTCTTGAGATTGAGCTGGGTTTCGTCCTTGTCCGCTACAGCGTTATAGGTAACCAATCGGTCTATATTGCTGAGCAGATAGCTGATTCGAACGGTCTCTGCGTAGTCACCATTGGAACCGATCTCCCACACGAGAGCTGCTTCACCGGGCGGGTAGCTTACATTTAAGAGAGTTACTCCCTGTTCGGGCTTGCCCTTTGGCGCGGGATGATCGAGGACCATCAGCCTGATCGAATCGGGATCGATGCTGACAGCGTTCCATGAAAAGTCTATTTTGTTCAGACCACGCTGCAAAGTAAGCACACGCTCTTCTTCGATGAGTGTCGCGTTAGGATTATCCAGTCGGATAATAGTCGCCGCCCGCTCAGGCAAAGCAACCAGCTTCGTGCGAGCTGACGCTATCGAAGTTATGCACAACGCAATTGTTAATACGATCATTAGCCTTGTCTTCATAATATTGCTCCTTAACTAAAATTCTGTATTATTGTCACTTTCAACTTCATTCATTCTCAGCCGGGTTTGTCACTCTGCCCATAAAGAGCAGACTGCCCGACCGGTTATCCCTTATCATAAATACAAAAGGTCGATCTGCCCGAAAAACCGGTCCCATTGAGGTTCTTTTCATTACAACCGCTGTGGCAGCGGCGGCCTCTGTGCCCTTTTCATCGACGGCTACAAACGCTTTGTGCAGAATGTTTGAAATATACAATTTTGCATCATCACTTATGCCAGTATAATCGCCCTTAAGAGGCAGCCCCATCTCTTTGAGAATATTTACCAACTCAATCGTACCCCATGTGATCTTGAACTTCGGCAAAAGAATACTGACTTCCTGTTTACGCAGATTCCCAAGCCAACCGTTAAGATTATCAACCGTAAGCTGTTTTTCCAACTTGTCGATCCCGTCAATCTCTTTCGGCAGCAGAACTATCATACTCAGGTGCTCGCCTTTATAAGGCAACTCGATAACCTGCAATTGCTTATCACCCCAGTACTTGAAATCATCCTTTAGATACATCATCTGAACCTGAGCTTTTTCATCGGGAGAAATGTTAAAGGGCCTGTCCTTTGTGTTCTTCTTATCAAACTGAATATTCCAATCACCTTTAAAATATATCGCGTTGGTTAATACAAGAATCGCATCATCAACTAAGCCTTCAGCGATAAGTTCCTTGATCTTATCCTTAGTCTTTTTCTCCACCCAGCCGTTGATGATCTGCCGGGCCTTCTCTGCTGATTCAGAACTGGTAAAATCAAGCTCCCTGATCCCGGCTCCATAATATTTATTCGTCAGTTCCAAAAAGTCTTTTCGGAACGGTTCTCCGATCTGTCCCCATAGCGAATTTGCAACACTAAGCTGATATCCGGAATTGGCACCACCTGTGTTAAGCTGTTTTTCTAATATTGCAAACACACTGTGCTGCCGGACCTGAGGCAAAGGATAATGCATAGTATCGGCGAATTTTGTTTCGGTATCGCCACGCGTACCAGCCCATGTCATACCAAGAGCCGTGGATATGCTGTAAGGCGAAAAGAACATGTTGCCGTCGAGCTTTTTGTCAGCAGCAAGCTTTGCATACAAATCGAAAGCGAATTTGCTGTTGCCCTGGACAACCGATTCTATATCCTTTGCGGGATCGACAGCTTTCGACTTCCTGTCATTTTCATAGTCCTGCGGTCTTTGTATTTTTACAACGCCTGCGTTTGATTTTTCTTTGGACAGTTTCGTTACCGGAAAAATAACTCTGGCAGTTGAGCGGCCTTTCTCCGTGCAGCTTGGAATATAGATATTCTTGCCAGGCTTCTTTGTTTTCAGTTTCTCATATTGTTCGTCAGTAAAAAATACCTGAAAATATCCCAGATGGTCTATGTTTGCACTGCCCGCGTATGAGAAGTCGACCATTATCTCGGCGCCTGGCCATGGGGCGGGATCAAGCCTTGGCGGTGTGCCGTCTTCAAAAAGGATTCTACCGTGATAGAAACTCGGTTGTGATATTATTATGGTTTCAACCTTTGCCTTATCTGTATTTAGAGTTTCCAGAGCGATCTTCGGATGGTCGCTTTTCGGATTGGTGAGCCAGTTACCAATAGTTATCGTCAGCCACCAATCACCCTTTTTCAATCGAGCGAATTCATGTTCTGAAAAAGGTATACTGAAATTGCCTTTAACACCGACTTTTGAGACTTCTATCGGTTCTTTGACGCCCTTTTGCCAAAGTGTGATTCTTGTGACGAGACCGTTTACACAGCCTTTGTACCAGTCGGCGTCTTTGAACTGCATCAAGCCATGCCAGAGTTTACGGCTTGGCTTTTGCAGTTTACTTTTCAGGGAAACACCTTCAATCTCACAATTCAGTATAATGTTGTCAGGCAGTTTTAATCGCTTGAGTATATCAGCGTCTTTGACCACATAAATGGTAAGAACAGGCTCATAGGTTTGGGCCAAATCGCCAGATCGCCTCATCCCCAAAAGAATTCCACCTGTCATGTTCAGGCTGACATTGTAATCGATCTGTTTGCCCCTGAAAGATTTGACATGTTCCTTTTTATCCGTGATGACCAGTTGATGATCTCGCATGTAAGCCCTCGAGAACAGATCGATCAGTTCGTTTATCTGGTTTGGGTCGGCTTTGAAGTAAAAATTCTCACCGCCATTGCACCACATCGAATATACACGGGATGGGTGTTTTGGTACCGCAACGATCCCCTTTTGCCAGCCGGGCTGAGCATGAGTAGGATGATCTCGATCTTTGTCAGGCCCGAAATCTTCCGTTGCCATGCTGCAGTAGTTCGCAGAAACGGATACAACCATTAACAGCAGAATCACTTTTTTCATTTCTGCAACTCCTTTTGTTTTTCAACATAAGCTTCCTGTCGTTTTTCGCGATACTTTCTGATCGTATTGGTGAAAGATATTTCGGATCGCGGTTTGACTGTCATGGTGAATCTTGCTCGTTTGCTGTCGTGCTTTTTATATTTGACGGCAGCGGACTTGTCATCCATATCCAGTTCCCAACTGACCGTACCCATGTTCCATGTTATTTCCATGTCAATGGGTATCTCGCGTGCGTTGGTGACTGTTACCTTATATTCTTCGATCTCGTCATAGCCGTCGATATTACCCTTATCGTTGAACGTAATGTTTTCGGTGCGTTTGGCCATCAGGACGGGAGCGACCTTGACGAGTCTTGCAGGACCAAGGTTCAGTTCGACATCCTCATTTACGGGAATATACTTTACATCGGTACCGCCTACATAGGACAGGTTTTGATCAGCGTTTGTATGGCGGTATATCTTCATCGCTCCATCGGGCAGCGGTGTTTCGCCAAGCTCGTGTTCATCATCGTTGACGAACGATACAAATCGAACGGGGGTATTGCCGTACCGGTCATCGTCATACTTGTACAGACTCTTAACGGGTATACCTTCAACATCCATCGAAGGCAGACGTTTTGCCCAGCCATTAGTCAGGTTCTCCGTACCATCAATTGTATAAAGGAAGTACTCGCTAAGCCCTTCTTTGGCAACTTCTTTGACATAGAAACTATCATCGCCATCCCTATCCCACATACCGCCGCCCATACCACCCATGCCGGGCATCATACCACCACCGGATAAATCTAAACCTGGTTTGAGCTTATTTCTAAACAGCCCTCCAAGTACAGGAATATCTCCCAGTAAAGGTACTCTACCGTTTACATTGATTGAATCACCATTCGCTGCCCAACCATAACCCAGCTTCATATCCGGGCCGTAGGGGTAGTATCTGTTCGCAAGCGTGGTAATCGGTTCGATTAGACGTGTCTGGCCTACGATCAGTCTTGTTTTGGCGTTATGATAATCCTGGCCGGAGTTGTTGGCGACTCGTACATAGCCTTTCAAAGCCATCTTTGTCTCGTCCTGGTTCATTGTGCCCATGTAGAACGCCCGCCAGTTGAGGCCGCTGGCGAAATATGTTATCTCAAACTCGACGGCGCCCTCGACCTGCGAACGGATGAGCCATCTGCCAATGTCTTTGAGACCGGCGGGATAGACAAGCTGTTCGATATCGATCTTGTCATCATGCTTAAGCGGACGAAGCGACAGGCTTGTCGGATCGATCTTTGTACCTGACCACATGAATTGCAGCCAGTTGTAGCCCGGCTTTAAAGTCAGTTTTCGCTTATCACTAACCAAAGTCAGGTCAGCGGAGTTATAAATGGTAACCTGCATTTCCTGGGGTCTGGGCAATACGACCAGCTCGATTGCGCTGGCTGGAGCGAACGGGGGCTTGTCGGGCATCTGTTCGGCGGAAACAAAACGTACGCCATGAGCAGAACTCAAAGATACCTTTGCCGCCACACCGCTAACACTGTTGTAACTGAAATAAGAATCACCTGATTTCAATTTCATAACGGAAGAATCAAAGGGAGTATTTTCCGACCAGAAATTGTTGCCAGAATTACTGCCGGACTTCATTGCCCAGTTATGGTTAAATTCATGCTCAGGCTTAAAAATCCCATCAACACTGAGATAGTCATTTATGTGGTTCCTGTCAGAATCTAACCGCTGGTAGAGGAAGTTATCTTTAGCATCGGCAATCACCTGTGGTTTATCACTAACCGTCTGGACACCTTCAGGTGGCTTTGCCGATTCAAGGGCAAAACCGCTATCTGTTACGACCGGCCTGTCCTGGCCTGGCCAGAATATCATTGCGACAACCAGAACTGCTGCGGCACTAACTATCCAGCCGATCCACCTCAAACGGTAAACAGGCGTTTTTTGCGGTTTATTCACTTTACTGGTCGCAACGGTTTTGTGCAGCAGTTCGTCTGATACTTCCATCTCATCGTTTAGTACATCGAGCAATGAAAATCTTTGAGCAAGTTCGTCCAGTTCCGCCTGACATTGAACGCAATCGGCAAGATGGTCGGCTGCGATCTTCTTTTCGGCATCATCGAGCAGGTCGAATTGATATTTGATGAGCGTATCTTCTGAAAGATGTGTATTCATATCGCCCCTCCACATCTATTTGCGAGCAAAAGACTCAGCCTTTTTAGCGCCCTGAACATATTGGTCTTAACGGTTCCGACCGAACAGTTCATCGCCTCGGCGATCTCCTTATAACTCAGCTTGTGATAATAGTTCATAATAAGTGTTGCCCGCTGTTTTTCGGGCAGTTTTACAATCGCCTCACGTACGTGCTGACGGGTCTCGTCAAGCTGGGCCTGCTGATCAGGTGAAGGCCCTTTTGCTTCCAGCAATGCTTCGCCTGCAAGGCAGTTGTGCCCGTCGGAGCAGACAGGAGCCTGACTTAAAGAGACTGTCGGGCGTTTGCCTTCTTTACGATAATGGTTCACAGCGATATTGGTCGCAATCTTAAACAGCCAGGGCTTTAGATGGTCACCTTGAAAACTGGCGGCGTTTTTGTGCACACGCTGGAAAGTTTCCTGGAAAAGGTCCTCAGAATTGTCTATGCTTCCTGTCATTTTCTTTAAATATCCCAACACACCCGGCCCATGCAGGCGTACGATAGACTCAAACGCCTGCGCATCGCCATTTAAATGCGCCTCAATCAGTTTTCTGTCACAGCTACACATATCACCTCGTTGTCAATATATTACTTTAGACACACATAGTACCGAAAAGGTTGACAGAAAAACATAAAACTTATGTAAAAAACGGCTTCGATCCTGTAAAGGTGATAAATTAGCGGTGTGCGATTCCGTAAGCGATTGACAAATAAGGCTTTGTGAGATCGTGTATGTTTGTGAAGATAGAAAATACTCCGCAGCTAAAAAGGGATGTTCATACTATCTCCGGGCGAAAGCTGCGGCACCTGTCACTGTGCTGTGCGATGCGCCGGCACTTTAAGAAGTTATCTGTCCGCTCCGGCAGATTTCACTCTGATATTTTGGCGTACTGCCTCGGCAAGCTTCTTTGCATCGATCGGCTTGCTTATATAATCATCGCACCCTGCCTTTAGGCACTGTTCCTGGTCACCCTTCATGGCATGGGCGGTTACCGCTACGATCGGCGTATCAATGCCCTTGTTCCGCAGAATACGGGTCGCCTCAAAGCCGCCCATATTGGGCATCTGAATATCCATAAAGACGATCTCATACTCCTCTTCGGTCGCCATTTTCACGGCCTCTATACCGTCCTGGGCCTGCGAAACTTCAAGCCCCATTTTCTCAAGCAATAATTTTATGAGCATCCTGTTAACGGCAACATCCTCGGCAACCAGTACTTTTCCGCTGAAGCGTCCATTACTGCTGATACGCTCGGTGTCAGCATCCCCCTTCTCTTTGTCGGCATTATGCGATCCGTTCTCAGTGGTGACCGCTTGTCCGACAGGGATGACAAATGAAAATACCGAACCGCCACCTTCGGTGCTTTTAACAGAAATGTTTCCGCCAAGCAGTTCGATGAGTTTCTTAGTGATCGTAAGACCAAGTCCTGTCCCTCCAAACTTTCTGGTCGTACTTCCGTCGGCCTGAGTAAATGCCTCGAATACTGTTTTCTGACAAGCGTTTGTGATTCCTATGCCGGTATCTTCGACGTCAAAAGCAATTGCCCGCTCACCGTTTATCTGTGTCTGAGAAGCCCTGATATAAACATGTCCTTCCTGTGTGAACTTAATCGCGTTGTTGACAAGATTTATCAGGCACTGTCTGACTCTGACAGGATCTGTTTGCAAAACACTCTGTATTTCCGGCTCTCGGATCACCGCAAACTCAAGGCCCTTCTTCATCGCCGCAGGATTAAGCAACCGTTCGACACTAAATAGGATTTCATCAAGTGAACAGTCGATGATCTCGGTTTCGAGCTTGCCCGCCTCAATCTTCGAGAAATCAAGAATATCATTTATCAAAGCAAGCAGGTTGCTGCTGCTGTCACGGATCAATTCTACATACTCATTCTGATCATCCGAAAGGTCTTCCTCGGCGAGCAAGTCGCTAAAACCCATTATAGCGTTCATCGGCGTTCGTATCTCATGGCTCATATTCGCAAGAAATTCGCTCTTTGCCTGAGTTGCGGCAAATGCTTCCTTGCTCATCAGGTCTGCCTTTTCCTTTTCAAGCCTGAGAGTCTCCTGAGATCGCTGACGCTCGGTAATATCTCTAAAGAACCACACCCGTCCGGCAACAACTCCGCCCTGAACAAGCGGTCTGGTAAACCTTTCCAGGATTCTCCCGTCCTTCAGTTCGATCCTGCCTTGCAACTGCTCGGTCGACCCAACGAGTCTGTCAAATGTTGACATGATCTCCTGAGGCACCTTTGCATGGTCACGTATGACTTGAAGCGTCTTTCTGCCGTCAACCAAAGCCTCGGAATCCTCGTTTATATCAAACATATCAGCAAATTGGCCATTGTAATGACTGATCTTCGCATCATTGTCAATGACCACAACGCCATCCTCAGTCGAATCGAGAGTAGCCTTCAAAAGCTCCTCACTTTGTAATATGGCCAGTTCGATACGCCTTCGTTCTGAAATTTCTTCTTTGAGAAGGGTATTTGCATCGCTAAGCTCAGCAGTTCTGAGACCTACCTTCTCTTCAAGCTCATCATTGGCCTTGACGAGATCCATATCTCGGCTTTGAATGGTCAGCAGCATTTCATTGAACGCCTCTATAAGTCCGCCGACCTCGTCATTTCCATGCTTTTTGGCCCGCACCGAATAATCTTTTTTACGTGAAACCGCCCTTGCAGTCTCTGCCAGATCAAGGATCGGCCCGGACACTAATTTCTGCAGGAGACCGGCCAGAAGATACGCAACCGCTGCGACGGCAAGAATAACGGAGAGAATTATTTTAATATCGCGTATGAGGCTTGCATGTAACCGGGAAAGATCAGAGGTGAAATTGACGGTTCCGATCTTCTCTCCGTCCAGAACGACGTTCTTTGACACCAAAAGAAAATCTTCCTCAAATCGATATCCTTCTTCATCACTCTCCTCTGGAATACAAATACTGCTGTCAAAACCGGCTCGGAAATATTCAGCAAAATCTTTGCCATCAGAATCACATACACATCCATGTACTATCGATGGATTTACACTAAACGCGCTGAGTACATCTCTTGCAGCATTGGCATCATCGAACGCAAGTGCCGCCTTGCAGTTTTCCGCGGCAATGGCTGTTTCTATCATCAGGTTCTTTGCCATGGACCTGCGAGCGGCATGCTGGCTCCAGAAGACAAAAGCAACACCGGCAGCAAGCAAGGACATAACACATGCCGATAATATAACCAGTGTCAATTTCTGACGTATTGTCAAATCATTTATTTTAAACATCTTATAATTCGCCGTTCAAAGATACGCTTATTTCTTTTGCTCATCTTTAATTATTCGCTTGGCCAGCTTGAGAAGTTTCGAACTTATGCTGATCCCGGCCTTCTTTACGTTATCCAGATTCACTTCGAATCGAAGCTTTTTAGCTTCAACACCTTCCTTTTTCATAACGAAAGTGATCATGCCGCCCTTTTCAATAAACTTTTCTCCTTCACCAACAGTCAGTACGCCGCTGCCCTCTAACATGCTCGTAATATCCTTGACGAATTCATCTTCGGATGAACAAACATACATCACATGGCATTTTTTCATATCATCGGCATACTTTTGTGAATAGTCCAGCTTGTATTTCGGACTGTTACCCGACATATCCCTGTACTGACTAACTCCGACAAATCTCTTTATCAGTATCTTTCTTTCACCGACAGTCTTAGTAAGTATCGGATCAAAAGCCTTGCCGAACGGATACTTGCCGATCACACCGATCGTCATAGCCTTCGCCTTGCTTTTTGTTTCAGTTTCGTCAGTCTTTTTGTCCTTGGGCCACTCAGTAAATTTCATGAAATTATAGACAAACGCTGCCTTGACCTGGTATTCACGGCTGATCTGCGTTTCATTGTTCAGCGTCGATTCAGTACTAATTGTGGAATCAGCGATGACTTTCGCAGCTGTCAGCAACACCGCAAAAGCAAAGGTAACAAAAACCAGTTTTTTATAAAAACGTTTATCCATATTTAAGTCTTGCTGTTAGGCCATCAAGTAATCAGAACCGTAATTGAACTCTGGTAAAAAATGTTCGTCCCGGTATCTCATGTGCTGCCACCTGTCCGGACAAATAATTTGGGCCGCGTGTATTATTCAGAATATCGGAAACGCCGACCATGAACTCCCCATTGCCTTTAGCGAATTCTTTGGCAATAGAAACATCAAAACGATGCGATGCACCGGGGCTTCCCAGAATTGCGGCCGACTCTGTCGTATCGGTATATTTGTAATTTGTGTTCAGAGTCAAACCTTTATCAAAAAAGAACCTGCAAGTCAGGCCCGCCTTGTGTTTAGCAGGGTCGTAAGCGCGGATGTTCTGGTCGCCCTGTTCCGTATTGAAGCCATGGTAAGCATACCAGCCTGATATCTTTTTCTTTTTATCGCGATACTCAAGCTCAAGTTCTCCGCCCCACATCTTTGCTCCTGCGATGTTGTCCGGCTGATAAAACATTCTGCCTGCACTTAGCGGATCAGGAATTGTGCGCCAACCTACCAGATCTTTGTAATCCTGATAGAAGGTGTTCAGCTTGAGCCGAAGATTATCTGACAACTTGTCCGTGTAGCCAATTTCATAAGAAACTATTTCTTCGTTATCAAGATCATCTGCTACAATAATATTTAGAGCAAAGCCGAAGCCGCCAAAAGGTACCATGTTCACGCGGCTGGTAGATGAATGACGCATCGACGCAAGCGGTGTTCTAAATGCCTTGGAAACACTAAAACGCAGAACCCTTTCTCTGTCCCTGTTCATCGTATAAAGAGCTGACATCCTTGTTGCCCAATCCGTTTGGGTTTCGGAATACCAGTCGCCTCGTATTTGGCCTTCCAGTTCCCATTTGTCACTGACCTTCCACCGGTCGATAGCGAAAATACCAGCAAGCTGTTCATCATAAGGCTCACCTCTGAAATTGAGATCTTCCATGGCATTTCTGTGCGTATCTATTCTCATGGCCCTTACATTACCACCAACAGAAACATTGTGATCGGGATGCGGCTTGAAGTTGTATTGTGCTTCGAAGTCGTTTACTAAGGTACTCCACTTTCCGAATACCGAAATATTGCTGTTGTCGTAATTTCCGGTCCATTGCAGATAGCCGCTGCTGCCATCATCGAATTCATGGTCAATTTTCGCAAAGCCACGATAAGTCTCTAAGAGCATTCCGGTGTGCGGATAGTAGCCGATGATCTCGAAGTCTCCCTTGTCACCATGACTGATACCCAGACCGATGGACATCTTTGTGGCTTCAGAAATATTTCGAGTTGCCTCACTGTCAAATCTCCAGTCACGGGCATAATCATTTGCGGTATAACTGCTGTACCCGATTGGAATACCGAGTGCCTGATTACCCAACTCATATTTTCCCACGCCTGCATCGTCGGAATCTTCGACGTCTTCATACCCAGCAGAAAATCTCCACACCCAGTCTTTTGCCTTACTGCCCCACCTGAAATGGCTCCAGGTGTCTCCGAACTCATTGACCCTGGAAGATACGAACATGCCCTGGGTATCTTTGGGGTCCTTTGTAATAATATTGATAACGCCGTTAAATGCGTTGGCACCCCAAAGTGCACCGCCCGGTCCTCGGATAATCTCGATACGCTCAATATCTTCAAGCATCACAGGAAGCCTGTAGAATTCCTGGCCGCCGAAAAGGGCACTGTCAGCGGGCCGGCCATCAATAAGTGTAAGAACTCTGTCACTCATTGCTTCGTGCATCCCGCGTACACCGATCGCCGAACTCATCCGGGTAAGCGGAAGCATGTCAATACCTGTAGCAAACTGAAGTATGTCACCAATATCAGACAGACCGCTATAATGAATGTCCTCGGCCGTTATCACAGTTATCGGCACCGATGAAAAGGACATCTTCTGTTCGGTCCGTGAACCGGAAACCACCAGATCGACCTCCATAAGTTCTTCGATACTCATTTCAAACAGATCATCGGCATCGTCAGATGCTGCAAATGAAGTTGAAGTCAGTGCTGCAAACAATGAAATGACAAATATGCGGATTATTAATTTTCGCATTATCAAGCCTTTCATTTTATACACCATAATTTTAGCATTGGTTCTTTTCCATATACTATCAATAATATAGATGCACCTTATATATTGCTGAACCACTAGAGTTACTCGTCCAAATTAATGAAAATATTCTCATGGAAATACACTTTAAACTCTATAAATGACCTGACCTGATGGTTTTGATACAAAAATACAGACTTTCCGACAAACATTAAAACCTCGTATATGGGAATTAACCATTCGCACAATTTGAGTTATCGGACCATGCGGTGTCGTTAAGTTTTCAACATATGCGCCATGGATAGGTTTTGCGGTGTATTTTGCGGAATTCTCAGGTCAAAATGGCATGGACTTAACGAATCTGGAACTGAGGGATGACCTCGATGGATGTAAAATCTCCCTTGAGGTTCCCCGAATCTGAGGTGATTGCTGAAAACATTCAGTCCTGTAGATTTACTTCCCCATCAACTGCGTCTCGTAGAGGCTTCGATACAAGAGACATGTTTCCATTAACTCTGCATGTGTGCCTGTCGCTTTGATGGTGCCCGCTTCCATGACGACGATCCTGTCGGCGTTAATGACAGTGCTGAAGCGGTGTGCGATTACAAAACATGTTCGGTTATGCATAAACAGTTCCAATGCGTCATGTATCTTCGATTCGCTGTCAGCATCGACCTGGCTCATCGCTTCATCGAGTATCAGTATCGCAGGATCCTTGAGTATCGCGCGGGCAATTACAATTCGCTGGAGTTGACCGCCGCTAAATCCTGCACTGTTTTCGCCTATCAACGTTTGGTATCCATCCGGTAACGGCTCTATGAATTCATGGGCGAAGGAGCATTTTGCGGCTTCGATCACCTCTTCAACCGTTGCTTCAGGGCGACCATACCTGATGTTTTCCATGATCGTATCGTTGAAGGTAACAACGTTCTGGGTTACCATCGCGATATTGTCGCGCAGACTTTGGAGCGAAACTTTGGTAATATCATGTCCGTCAAGAAGGATTCTTCCGGAATCAACATCATAGAAACGCGGCAGCAGATTTATGAGCGTTGTTTTGCCCGAACCGTTCGGTCCGACAACTGCGATGACCTGCCCTGCTTTGGTGCTGAAATTGATACCGTTAAGCATTTGCTTATCTGTGCCCGGATAGGTAAAGCAGACATCTTCAAACTCAATACCGTTTGAAACGGTTCCCAGAACTTCCGCAGTCTGATCATCTTCGGGAAGACTGTCGACAACCTCAAACACCCTTTCAGCAGCGGCGTTTGACGCCTGTATTTTGTTCCAGACATCGCTGACCTTTCTAAAAGAATCAGCGGAACTTCCAAGCAGTCCAAGTAACGCAAAGAAAAGACTAGCTTCCATATTCTTGTCGAAAACCCAGTAAGCCCCAACAAGCAGTGCGGCAGCCATTGCGAACAATCCGAGTACTTCCGTGATCGGATTTGTCATTGCCCTTATCCTGCCAGCACGCAGAAGCTGTTTTAGCAGCTTCTTATTAACACTGTTATATGCTTCTGATTCCCGTTGCTGCTGGTTATAAACCTTCACAACCCGCAGTCCCGTTATCGAACCCTGTACCCGTCCCAACATAGCAGCACTGCTTTGCAGGCTTTTTTTGACGGCTTTCCTCATTTTTTTGCCAAGCACCGCGATGAGAATTACCATAAAAGGAGCACCGCCAATAAAAATTAATGCCAGCTTATAGTTTATTAACAGTGCCGCGGCTAATGTCGCGATGCCTTTTGCCGGTTCGCGGAGCGTCTTTCCTAACAGTATCTTAACACCGTTGCCTGTACCCGCGGTATCTCCAACCATTCGACTTACCGTATCGCTTGTTCCTTCCAGGGAGAAAAAACCTATCGGCATTTTCATGATGTGACTGAACATATCAGCCCTTAGTCCCGCGATCGCTATCTGTGAGACTTTTTCAGCAAGATACCCCTGATAGAATCTCGCTGCGCATCTAACGATGGTTACACCGACCATCAACAGGATAATAAATACAACCGCCTTTTTCTTATTCTCTGAGGCCTGTCCCCTTGGCAGGACACTGATCCCTTTTTGTGCCTTTTCAACAAACCATAATCGCATGCCGGTGAAAAATGAAATATCCTGATCCCATGTAAGAAGTTCGCGTTCAACCAGCCCCTCGGTTCCAATTCTCGCGACCTGAACCTTTATCTTTTCAGTCTCGGCAACGGCAAGTTCTTCAAGCAGCTGAGCGGGTGAAAAATATTGATTGGGAGAATCTTTAATCAGAGAACCAGCGCCTACGATCAGATCCATTTCTTTGATACCCGCCTGATCGGCAAGACTGTCTTCTGTGACATGGTCAATGAAAAGACTTGTGGTCATTAGCAACTCGTTATCTTCATCGATATCAACCATGCCTGGAATACGGAAATCCATTCCATACCGATAGTCACAGTGCTTTCTGTCAACCCAGCCGTGAAGGCCCTCTTCCCCCATCATGACCTTTAAGATCGGGATGATAGTCATAATACTTAACGAGAACAGGACAGCGATGATCATAGACGTCAGAACGATTACCACAAGTCTTGGCCACTGCGGCCAGACATACTTAAATATTCTCGTAAAAGCCGTTAAGCTGTTTTGCTTCATTAACTTATCTCCAAAGAGTTGCTTTCGCGCTTCGGGGACAATAACATATTAGGTCATAATGGTCAAGACGAATATAGCCTTTACTAATGGATGGTAATGGTTTATAATTTTTTGCTTTGTGGAAATAATATATAAAACTTTGGTGTCTTTTTAGGTCAATATGCCCAGCAGCCTCAATAATAAGAATATTACACAAGACCAGTTTGCCCGATTCCGCAGAGGGTGCATGCACGGTATACTCCCTGCGAATTGGCCGAGGGAGAAGGTTGTCGAGTTTATTGGGACCATTGACGACCTGATCGATGCGGGAAATATCATTAAATCGGACAAAACATCGACCGTAAGCAAAGTTCGATTTAATGACACTGACATTGTGATAAAAAGATATAATAACAAGGGGTTTTTCTATTCGCTTAGAAACAGTCTTCGCTCCAGCCGGGCAAAAAAGAGCTGGCACAAATCGCTGGTGCTGCTGAGCCTCGATATCCACACGCCTGTGCCTTTGGGTTATGTCGTCGAGAAAAAGAACGCCCTCTACAACCGATCATACTTTATCATGGAATACTGCGAAATAGAGATAGTACACGATTTCTTTGTGAGATATACTTCCGCAGACGAACAATGGTATGAAATCATAAACCTTCTAAAAGACTTTATGGCGAAGTTGGCCCTTCACAGGATCACTCACGGCGACTTGAAACCAAGTAATGTATACGTAACTGAGGACGGTGTTGGAATACTTGATCTTGACTCTATGATGATCCACAACAACGCGATTACGTACCTCCTCAAACGAGGGAAGGATGAAAAGAAATTCGTAAGCCGTATTCTGCCGAAAGGGTATGATTCGACTAAAAGCTGAGTCTGGTTTTGAAAAACAGATTGTGGTTTTGTACGATTTTCCAACAATGGGATGCCAACAAAGCTAATCTTGACAGTTCAGGTTGAATCTGGTAGGAATGAGGGTTGCTAATAAAAAAACTTGGTTTGTAACAAGGTACTTCAGCTGATGCCAGAAAGGAACAATCAGTATGCTATGCGAATTTCTTTTGTTTTATGCAAAAAAAGGGCTATTTAAGCCATTGAGAAAATCATGTTATCGCAAATATTGCAGACGAAAAAGAGGAAGCAGCTTTACAGTTACCACTAAATATGGCTCAGTAATGAAAGTTATAATTGGAGATAACGTTGACAACAATATATTTTTGAACAGATATTTTGAAGGCAGCACATCGGAAGTGATGTGCAAATTGTCCCAGATATCCAATTGTCTGATAGATGTAGGTTGCAACATAGGCTATTACAGTTGCCTTTGGGGGAAATTGAATCGTAATGTCAGCATCCATTCCATCGACCCAAACCCTCAAATGATTGAGCGAACAAAAGAAAATATGCAGTTAAACGGAGTGGGAAATTACACAACTTATAACTATGGAGTTGGTTCAGAAGAAGCCCTGTTGAAGTTTTATCTCCCGCAACGAAGACATAGCCTGGGAAGTTTTGTTGAACCAACTAAGGATCTTGGAAAAATAGATGTCTCAGATGTCCAGGTCCGAAAATTGAAAGATATAATTTGTTTGGATGACATAGATAATGCCGTTTTGAAGATTGATGCTGAAGGTTTTGAGTGGGAGATTCTTTCTGGGATATCTGCTACTGATGCAACAAAGTTTAACTATATCATTTTTGAGTTTTCTACGGAGAATCTAAAAAACTCCGAAAACTCAGATAAGGACATTTTTGCGGTACCATTTTTAAAGGATTATCAGATATATAGAATTATTTCGAACGGCAGCTTTGAGCCATTCTCCTATATTGAAGGAAAATGGTATAGCGAAAATATTTGTTTGGTAAGAAAAGACGCTAAACCAATTCCATCTTGCTCGAAGGCATAAATATATTAAGGTTTAACTTGCATTGTAGGGTAAACGAATACTTCTCGGTTCTTCTATTGCGTCTGGTATTATACAGTTTTCACTGAAAAGAGTATGTACTCGTTGTTGAAAGATATCGGTTTTAGCGATATACTGCCATGGGATGCGTGGAACTGTAATGAATTTAAGGTAACCGACCGTGCCATTCGAGAGTTGAAAGTGAATGGATCTAAATGCCCGATAAGCTTAAATATTGACGCGATCAAGTAGGGTGACAAATAAGACTGGAACTTATAGTGCAGTTATTGATAATTACAAATAATCCGGAACGTGCCAGTTTCCGTCAGCGTATCGGAGTTTATCTTGACCTGATGGCTAGAGATGGCATACAGTGCGAAGTCGCAGTGCTGCCAAAGGGCATGTTCGCCCGGGCGAAATTATTCAAAAGGGCCGCGGAATTCGATTGCGTATTTCTGCACAAAAAGTTGCTGAACATCGCCGATGCCTGGCTGCTGCGAAAATACGCACGCAGGATCATATTCAATTATGATGACGCAATAATGTTCAGCTACAAAAATCCGGAACGTAAAAGCCGAAGCCGTTTAGTACCGTTCGGAAGAACTGTCCGTTTGTCGGATATGTCACTGGTGGGTAGTGAATATCTTGCGGACCGGGGAAGGCCTTTCAGCAACAATATTAAAGTGTTGTCTCTCGGGCTGAATGTTTCGGAATATTTTATCGAAGGTATTTCGAGAGATGATGACAAGATCAGGCTTGTATGGGTAGGCAGCGAAAGCACGTTAGGCTATCTTGAAGATATTAAGCCAGCTCTGGAAAAGATCGGGCAGAAGTTTACAAACGTAGTGCTAAGGATCGTTGGTGACACGTTCTTTGATCTGGATAATATGCCGGTCGAGAAACTTAAGTGGCAAAAAAATAAGCTGGGAGATTATTTAACAAGCAGCGACATCGGACTTGCTCCGTTGCCGGACAACAATTTCACACAAGGCAAATGCAGCTTCAAGGTTCTGGAGTATTCCTCGGCTCAACTGCCTGTCGTTGCGTCGCCTGTGGGAACAAACGGCGAGCACGTAGTGGACGGTCAAACCGGATTTATTGTGAGCAATGAGCAGCAGTGGGTGGGGAAAATCAGCCAATTGATCGAGGATGACGACCTTAGAAGGCAAATGGGAAAAGACGGCAGGGTCCATGCACAAAAACATGATGTTAGTGTTATCGGCCAACAACTCTGCTCAATTATTAAGAATTGCATTGATACTGATAAATAGACCGCCTGAAATTATTGAAAATAATTATCGAGAGAAAATAATGGCAAATAAATTTGGCACATTTCTAAAAAAGAAGATCCTCAGAAAGGATCAAAATCTGATCTCGCTTGAAAAGCCGTTCGCAGTGATGGGTAATTTGCTAAAGGGAGCTGGCATTAAGAATATTCTTGATGCCGGAGCGAGCAACGGGCGCATTTCACAAAAACTGTTGCGAAATTTCCCAAACGCCAATGCCTACGCTTTTGAACCAAACCCGCTATATGTGGAAGCTTTGAATGAATATGCAAGTCGCGACAAAAGGTTCCATCCTCAGTTTCTAGCGCTGTCGGATGAATGCGGAACGGCGGAATTGAATATTACCGCTTCTGCAGGAAATACCTCACTGCTTACCCCCTCTGACAAGCTGAGGGAGATCGATCCTGGCGCGGTAATCACGAAAAAAGAAAAGGTCGAACTCGTCACGATCGATGAGTGGGCCAAGGCTAATGGTGACCTGACAATTGAGTTGATGAAGTTTGATATTCAGGGCGCAGAATTAAAGGCACTTCAAGGTGCAACTGAGATGTTGAAAGAGTCCACCCTTGCGATCTATATTGAAGTATGGTTCAACTGCCCTTATTCGGGCGGCGCCAATTACTGTGAAATTGAGACTTATCTCCGTAAATTCGGTTTTATACTCTATGATCTATACGGCCCTAAATACAATCCAAAAGGTGCGTTGACATGGGCAAACGCGATATTTTTGCAGGAAGAAAAACTTGGTTTGTAGTTTTCAAATAACTAACGCATTGTTTTTTGTGATCAATAACAATTTCGAAATCGGCGGTGTCTTTTAGGATGGTTTTTCATGGTGAATTCCGGAAATACAAAGGTAATGGTGTCGGGCTGTTTTGATATTCTGCATGGTGGACATGTGGAGTTTTTTCGCCAGGCCAAATCGCTTGGCGATCACCTTACCGTCTGTGTCGCATCCGACGATGTTCTAATGTCATATAAGGGCAAAAAGTCTTCTTTGCCAATGCTGCATAAGGTGCGTCTGATTGAGTCTATCGATTGCGTTGATAAGGTTATTACAAGTTCTGACCTTGACAATGTGCTGGACTTTGCGACATACGCAAGACAAAACAAACCTGACATTGTAGCTGTAACAACAGATGACATGAATGCCGATGCAAAAGAGACTTTCTGCGATGAAATTGGCGCTTCGTTGGTGGTGCTGCCCAAATCCATCGATATTGCGTCTATCAGCACGAGCGAACTTATCAGCAAACTCAAGGCGCCGGTGTCTGTTCCGCTGAGAGTTGATCTTGCAGGCGGGTGGCTCGATGTGCCTCGGTATGCTGTCGACAACGCGTTTATTGTGAACTGCGCGATCGACATTTTCGCCAGCATCAAAGAATGGCCTGTTGAGAAACGATCCGGTCTTGGAGGTTCGGCAGCGTGGGCGATACTCAACGGCAAAAATCCTGTTGACAGCGAACTGAACCTTGGTGTTGGATGGCAAGATCCGGCTGTGATTCAGGAGACGGGACTATGTGTATGGCGGTCAGGGCCGATGCCGGTACTTGAGTGCAAGTGCAATCCGGACTGGCTTGAACATCTGGCGTTGTATTACACCGGCATCGACCATGATACACCGCATATCGCAAACAATAAACGTGACTATAAGCTGATCGAAGAAGCGGGACTTACAGCGATGAAAGCAGTGGTCAGAAGGGATCTGGCCGGTCTGCACAAAGCCGTCCGTCAATCATACAACGCCCAGTTGGTTGAAGGAATGAAAACCCTGCCTGAATACGGAGAAGCGGCAAAAAAATACTGCGGAGGCGGCTGGGGAGGATATGCTCTGTATATGTTCAAAAAAACGGATGAAATACCAGATGAAATGATAAAAATTAAAGGATATATGATGGCCTAGAGCTGTCTCTTTGGCATATATGATGGAATACTGGGCAATTCTTTTGACTTCTTGTTTTATTGTGATTAAACTTCCGGCTGATATTTAGCATTACATACTCATGGAAAGATAAAAATTGAGCATATTAAATAAAATTATTGAAACTGTTAGAAAACCTAATGCCGAACCTGATATTATCAACAAAGTGAAAGGGTTTTGTGCTCATAAATCCCGAGGTTGTCACTATGGCCGATGGCGGCTGAAGGTAGACAGTCTCGTCAGTGAGTCGGTACCCGGGGTTACCGAAACTATTGTCAACGAACTAAATAAGATCAAGGGGGATCAATCTCTTAGACTGCTTAATCTCGGTGGCGGTATCGGCCAACTAAGTTCGATTTTTGAGTTCATTGGATTTGATGTCATCAACACGGACATTGGAATAGAACAGCCTGATGAGAAAAACATTCAAATTGACTTCAACAAGTGCACCGAACTGCCGTTTCCTGATAACAGTTTTGATTGCATAGTGTGCCAGGAGGTTATTGAACATGTCGAAAATCCATGGAATATTTTCAGATTGGCACATAGATACCTGAAGGCTGGCGGGAAATTCTTTTTGACGACTCCAAACATTCACTCGTTTAAAAGTAAACGTATCTTTCAAAAAGAGAATTACTTCAGATGGTTCACGCCGAAGGATCACTCCTACCATATTAACCCTATTCCTGTTTGGGAAATTAAACTGATTGCAGAAAAAACAGGGTTCAGTATTGATGCAACCAAAGGAAATGCCGACTTCTTTTTTGGAAACACAGACGACACCGACAACATCAGAAATATTATGGCAAAGAATGATGCTTTAATTTTTGTTTTGGGCAAGTCAGACACCCACCAAGGGACTAACTGGCCAGTTATTTCTTAACATGAAGTATTTCACACAGAGTGATCTTTAAGTAGCTTTTCATTTTTAGCAAGATTATGATCTTCCATTATCATCATATTGACAAGTTGTTCAAAATGAATCTTTGGCTCCCAATTGAGTATCTTTTTGGCTTTTGAATAATCACCCAGCAGAATCTCAACCTCTGCTGGACGATAATATCTTTCATCAATACGCACATATTTTTGCCAATCCAAATCAAGTTGCCCAAATGCAATATCAAGGAACTCTTTTATTGAATGGGTTTCTCCAGTTG
>DAOWHR010000336.1 GCA_030641315.1 Anaerohalosphaeraceae bacterium
AAAACAAGGAAATACAGGATAGTATTACAGAGGTGTTCCGAATCTAGTGCTGTGTAAATTAAAGATTTACACAGCACTAGTTTTGAATTCGTTTCTGGTTATCATATTAGAATGTAACAATAAAAAGGGGCAGCGAACATCATGTTCGCCGCCCGCTGGATCAATCCATTAATCCACCTCTCACCCCTGGGGGTGTTAATGTTTATGTTTGTGTACGTTTGAAGTTCTGAAGCCGTAGATGGCAATGGCTACGAAACAGATCAGCGACAGTACAAACGACATACGCGTGCTTGAAAGTGTCATGAAACCAAAATCAAACGTACTCATATCCATGATCTTGCCCTGCAAAGGCGGGAGAATGGAACCGCCTCCGATAGCCATAATGAGGCCTGCGGCACCGAGTTTCGCATCGTCGCCGAGACCCTTTAGGGCGATGCCGTAGATAGTCGGGAACATCAGTGACATACAAGCTGAGACACCGATCAGGCAATACAAACCTGCCATACCCTGAATAAAGATCACGCCAAGAATCAAGCCACCGCCGGCGATGGCGAGGGTCATCAGGAGGCCGCCGGGGCTGAAGAACTTGAGGAGGAATGTGCAGACGAAACGGCTGCTGACGAAGATAGCCATTGCAAGTATGTTGTAATTTGCGGCAGTAGCCTTTTCGAGGCCCAGTTCATTAACGCCGTACTGAATGATGAAGGTCCAGCACATGATCTGAGCGCCGACGTAGAACGCCTGAGCAATTACGCCTTCGAGATATTTTTTGTTTTTGACCAGACGAGTCAGTGTCGGAATGAAGTTGATCTTGTTGTCATCTTCACCTTCGACTTTTGGGAGCTTTGCGATGACGAAGATGACCATAGCTCCAAGGACAACGAGACCCAGAATTATGTATGGCCCCACAATTACTCCGAGATCAGCTTTACGAATAGAAGCGAGATCTGTCGAGGCGGCTTCGGACCATTCGGTGAGGTTTTCGGCAGGGATGGTTTCCAGAGTTGTTTTGGCTTGGGCGATCAAGTCGGATGCCTGAGCCAAATCGTCCTTTATTATTACCGTGTCAGTGGTAAAGTTGATCGCATCGGGCGATTGGCCATTTTCAATTTTTTCTATCGCAGCTTCCAGTATTGCTTTTGAGTTTTGGATATTTTCGAGAGCTAATCCATTTTGCGGTACGATATTGGCAAAAACATCCGGAGCAATGGCAGCAAGGAGCTTGTTTTCTTCGTTGGCCTGGACAGTAAGGTCCATGGCGGATTTGTCATTGTAAAACGAATCTTTAAGAATCAGGTTCTGCTGAGCGAGAGCGTCTTGAGCGTCTATGACGTCCTGTTTTTTTGTGAACCTGTTTGCGAGTGCGGCCAGGAGCTTCGGAGCTTTTTGCTCGGCAGCATATAGATCGGTTCTGAGTTGAACCGCTTTTGGGCCTCGTTCGGGTGAGAGGCATGAAAGCCGATTTTGGGCCTGGCCGACAGCTTCCGATAATTTGGTAAGATTGCGCTGGTTTAATTTTCCAGTTTCGATCTTTGTTAATATCTCATTTGCAGTGACGATAGAAGCAATGCTGTCATCGTATATCTGCACATGATGTGTTTTACCGGTTGCAAGCTCTTCCAGATGACGTCTGCCTGTTTCTGTGGTTGGGTTTAGACTGACGAGAATTACCTGGCTTGCAATGAGCATACCGGTGATCGAACCCATGGGGTTGAATGACTGAGCGAAGTTTAGACGCTGAGTCGAAGTTTCTTCCGGTCCCATTGAGAGTATGTATGGGTTGGCGCTTGTTTCGAGGAATGACAGGCCGCATGTCATTATGAAGTATGCGATGAGGAAGGCTGGAAATGCCATCATCCAGCCAGCTGGGATGAACAGTAGGCAGCCAGTGGCGTAGAGAGTGAGGCCGAGGAGGATGCCTGTTTTGTAACTGAAGCGTTTAATGAACAGAGCAGCGGGGATGGCCATGACGCAATATCCGCCGTAGAAAGCAAACTGAACGAGCGAACTTTCATAATTGCTGATGAGGAGAATGTTTTTGAACGCGGCGACCATGGGGTTTGTAATGTCGTTTGCGAATCCCCATAGGGCGAAGAGGAACGTAACGAGAATAAAAGAGCCGAGAATACCAGGCGGGATGACTCTTGGTTTTTGAATTGGGTTTTCAGCACTGGGAGGGGTCGTTT
>DAOWHR010000227.1 GCA_030641315.1 Anaerohalosphaeraceae bacterium
ATTTGCCGGTATGAAAGACAAGGTGACGTTTGATCTGGAAGGTGACTTCCACAGAGACATCCGGGGAGCGAAGATTCGGCTTCGTGGAGACGGTGAATCGGTGGATGCTGTAGCATCTGCTAAATACATGCAGGGAATTGCATCTGAGCAGAAAGGGAAAGTTGGTGACATGACAGCTGGAGGTCCCCCGAAGGATTATGTAGATTACCCGTATTTTGAATGGTACGGCGAAGCAAACGGCAGATGTGTACTCGAGCTTGAACCTGATCAAATTGAACTTTTGACGCAGCCAATACCAGTAATGGAGTCTGATCCGAACAGCAGAAAACAGCAGGCTGAGAACATGGCAGGGTTTTTGTCAGACGTAGCTGATGCTGTAGGCATTACGCAGGAAAACGCGATTGCGATAGGCAATACCGTGGCGGTCGAACGTGCCAAAAAAGTCATTACCAACGACAAGCTTCGCGGAATGAAGCTTTTGCCGCAGGAAATTCGAGAAACACTGCCATCACTTTATGCCCAGGACGGCAAAGGCGGTAAGGCGGTTGCTTATGTGAAATTCTTCACACCTGACTCAAACTGGACATGGTACGTTGTTGGTGGAGAGCCTGTGCTGGATGAATCTGAACAAGAAGTTGATTTCAGGTTCTTTGGTCTGGTATTCGGGCATGAACGCGAATTCGGGTATTTCATGTTAAGCGAGCTTGAAGAGGTTCGAGGGCCGATGGGGCTGCCAATCGAACGTGATTTGCACTTTACACCTAAGATGGTTGCGGAAATCGCACCTGAGATGTTTGGGGGTGATCTATAATGAAGAAAAAGAATATCTGGATGGCAGTGGTTAATCACACGGATTCGGTTGTGTTTGCAAAGGGCTGTTCAACCAAACAACAAGCGGAAACTGCTATTGTCAAATATCTTCAGAAAAACGAAGAGTTTGATGGCAAAGATTTTGGCGAAGCCTGCTTCTGGATCGGTGAAAAAGACCTGCGGCTTGATCTACAGGTTTTCCAGATGAAACTAAAAGACTTTGAAGATGTTAAGCTATCAGCCGGTTTGCCGATTGAACCACCACCAAAGGAAAAGGATTTGTATCGTGTTGTCTATGTGATTGATATCACTGCATGCAGTCCCCTGGATGCGGCCCAAAAGACAGAGAGAATAATGACTGCCCCTGATTCACTGGCCCCGTTCCTTGAGATCATCAATCAACGCGGTAAAGTTACAAAGTTCGATCTTAGCAAGATTGATTGAAGTTTTGGAAATGTTAACCAAGGGTATCTGATTGTCACTGTGAAATCAGATACCCATTTTTTATGAAAGAGGTGAATACAATGAATGATTCAGAAAAAGCAAAAGAATGCCTGGGCAGGATTGTCGATCTGTTCAAGGCAGGCAATATCCCAAAAGCACTGGCGGTAGCGACAATACCGTCCCAGCCTGGAATACCATCAGCCAAATGGAGCATAAGTAATCGCGTATTGCAGTTTATAGCTGACACATCTGATGCCCGTGAGTTTAGGCAGTGGCAAAAAGCAGGCAGGAAGGTAAGCAAAGGATCAAAGGCATTTTGTATCTTAGGGCCCAACACCAAAGCGATCAATGAAACAGATGACAATGGCAAGGAGGTCAAAAAGGTAATAGTAATAGGATTTCATGCTATCCCTGTATTTCGAGCTGAGGATACGGATGGCGAGCCGTTGCCTTATGAGCCTGCGACGCCACCGCCATTAGTCGATGTTGCCGAGCAATTTGGTCTGTCGGTCAGTTATCAAACCTTTGCAAGTAAGTATTACGGTTACTATCAGGGCGGTTCGAAAAGAATAGTTTTGGCTTCACACGAGCCGAAGGTATTTTTCCACGAGTTAGCACATGCCGCTCACGAGCGGATCGAAGGCAAACTCAAAGGCGGCCAGGTTCCCAGCCAGGAGATCATTGCTGAACTTACGGCAGCTACCCTGGCACAGATGTATTGTCCTGAGGCCAATCTTGGGTTTTCGTATGATTACGTCAAATCGTATGCTGAAAAATCCAAGAAAACTATTGAGCGAGCCTGCCTTGCTGTGATCAACACGGTTGGACTTGTGCTGGATGAGATTTTAAACAAGCAATTGGTGAAAGAAGATGTCGCTTAAAGAAAGAGAGGTCAAAACTATGGATAAATTCACAAAGATCACGACAGGTTTCGTTGTGCAGAGCTATGTCAGGATTGATGACGGCCGATCTGTATGTACCGGACAGGAGTTTATCGCGGGCGAGACAGTTGACTTTGAAGATTCTGAAGGTAATGCGATATCTGCGGGTGACCATGTTTATCAGCCGTTCAATATGACGCTTCTGAGTACAGTCCAGATTGCTGACAGCATCCGGGAAGTACTTGATATGCTGAATGTCAGCGGTGAGCAGTCTCGTCAGTTTGCAGAGGAAATTGGAATACTGAACACGCTTCTAAAGAATCTTGAAGGAGATGCGAAATGAGAAAAGTTATACTTCAATTAACGATGCGGGTGGTTCTATCGGTAGATGAAGGTGTTGAGATTGCCGATATCGTCAGCGAGTTTGATTACAGTATCAATGACACAACCACTCAGGCGGACATTCTGGATACTGAGATCACTGACTATGAGATCGTGGACAGTAAATAGAGAACAGTACACACAACACAAACTATTGTTAAGCGAAAGGAATACTCCCATGAAAAAATATAAAGTCTGGATTCAAATCGAAGAGGTTGACGAAGAGCACGATCATTATCGGGATATTGATCTGCCGTATGAAGCGGGATGTTTTGATGATGTGGACTTGGCCCGTAAGTTTGTTGATGATAAATTGATAATGCTACGCGAGCAGTCACCGGATTTCCCGCCAATGTCAATTACGCTGCGTCTTTTTGCTGAAAATGGACAGCTCTGGATCCGGCCGAAAGGATATGGCGAAAAATGCACAATGGACGGTGAAGGCTCTCCGGTAGGTATGGAGATATGGCAGGGCCGACTTAGACTTATCGTGTTTGATGACATTAACAGTGAGAACCCGCAAACAATCGATCTTGAAAATGCAAGTGAAGCCTGTCGAATTACACAGTAGTATCACATCATTAAATCACTTCTGAAAGAAAGGAAAGTCTATGATCAAACAAAGTGGTACCGGTGCGCGCAGTCCGCCTGAGAGGTGAACACATCGCACGCACAAATAAAGAAAACATAAACAATTTACCGAAAGGAAAGAATTATGAGAATCATGTACATCAACAATGACGGCGGAGGGTTCGCCGATTTTATCAATGTCGAAGAAGGTATGACCATCGAAAAGCTCTTCAAGCAGAAGATGCCGCATGAAGAAGCACACGATTACCTTATTCGCGTAAATCGACAACCCGTTCCAAAGGAGTACGTGCTCAAGGAAAATGATCGGGTGACAGTTACACCCACGAAGATCGAAGGTGCGAGACCTGTTTCTCAATAACAGGCCCCGCGTAATTGCAAATATTAACTTTAAGGTCTCTGCTTATTTCCAATTATAGGCAGGGACCTTTTTTGCGCAAGGACAAAATTATGAAAAAATATAAAAAACACGTAAGAGCAGCGAATATGCTCTTGCAGGCCCTAAGTGGGCTAAAAAAAGAAAGGCTTAGGCAAATACAAAAGAAGATGGAAGAGTTTAGTTTTAAATGCTCTGAAATTGATAAGAACTCGCATAGTTTTAATGCAGCTGTTAACAGGGGCTGGTACCTGGCAGCGAATAAAATAACATCAAGAGTTGGCAGAAACCTTAACGATTTTTCACATCACCTGGATCAGTTCAAAAACTTCATTGCCACCGATGACATCAAGCTGCCAACATTGGGTGATATTGTTGCCGGGATGCTGCAGATCGAGCAGGAATACGGTGAGATCAAGTTTGACCTTGAGGCAAAGACGATCTCTGTGATAACCGATTCCATTGCGTTGGAGGATATTTCATTTGGAGCTTTTGAGATCAGACTGTTTATCAATGAGATCAAGAAGCTGCATAGCGAAAGTCCATATAAGATCATCGCACTTGAGCCGAATCCGGCAGGCTCTGATGATGAGGTTACTCACCCGCACGTCTCTCATGAAAAGCTTTGTGAAGGTGATGGATTTATTCCGATCCGTAAGGCAATTGGGCAGGGACGACTTTGTGATTTATTCACGATCATCATACAGATATTGCAAACCTATAACCCGGACAGTCCCTATGTTGCTTTAAGCGAATGGGAAGGTACATCTTGTTATGACTGCGGTTATACCGTTGCAGGTGATGATTGTTATTACTGCGAAAATTGTGAGCGCGACTATTGCAGCCAGTGTTCTACATACTGTCAGATCTGCGATACCACAATATGTCTCGGATGCAGTTACGAATGTCCTGATTGCAAAAAGCCTGTGTGCCGCCACTGTACCGCGGTTTGTAAAGAATGCGATGAGATGCTTTGCACGGATTGTATCAATGAAGAAGGATTATGCCAAAGTTGTGAAGAGAAAAGAAAGGATCAAAATAATGAAGAACAGAAAGAAGAATCAACAGAAGCGAATTCCGGTGCTGCGGTTCTCTCCGACAGCATGGGCGAAACTATTGTTCATGCGTGATATGACAGACAATGAAGTAGGCGGCTTTGGAGTAACAGAGGCAGATGACTTGCTGTTTATCACTGATTTTGTATTGGTTAAGCAGAAAGTGACTTGTGTTTCAGTATCGTTCGATGACGAAGCGGTGGCAGACTACTTTGAAGATCAGGTTGAAGTTGGCAGACAACCAGAACGGTTCGCTCGCATATGGCTGCACACACATCCAGGCAATTCACCGGAACCAAGCGGTACCGATGAAAACACATTTGCCAGGGTTTTTGGCAGTTGCGATTGGGCGATAATGTTCATTGTTGCCCAGGATGGTAAAACTTTCGCCAGGCTAAGATTTAATGCCGGTCCAGGTGGTGAAGTTAATATCCCTGTCTGCGTTGACTACAGTTATGAGTTCGATGCGGCTGACTTTGATGTATGGCAGCAGCAGTATCTGGCTAATGTGGTTGAAGATACTTTCTTCAGCCTTAACGGAAAATCAAAGAAATCCCAGAATGATCAATTAGAAGAAGCAGATGTTTTCGGCAGTACTAGCTTTGATAGCTTAGGTGTTTCCAGTTCTGAAGATATGATCGAAGAGCTGGATTTGATGCATCCAGCCGAAAGACAGGCCTTCATGGATGAACTGGCTGTGCGAAGTGATTTCTGGGATGAATATGAAAGTGAGGTGCTTTATGAGTAGCGAAAGATATTCAAGGCAAGAAGATATTATACCAAGGCAGCGAATCCTCGATTGCAAGGCCACCGTAATCGGTGTCGGTGCTATCGGCAGGCAGGTAGCGATACAGCTTACGGCGATTGGTGTACCAGTTTTGCAGCTTATAGATTTTGATACGGTCGAGATAAGCAACTTAGCAAGCCAGGGCTTTATGCACAAAGATCTAAAAAGGCCGAAAGTTGATGCGACTGCCGAGTTTTGCTGCGAGATTAACGATTGTCTGCAGGTTGAGGTTGTCCTGGATAGATTCAAAAGGACAACGCCTGTTGGAAACTGTGTATTTGTCTGCGTTGACAGTATAGATACCCGCAAGCACATCTGGCAGGCATTGAAGGACAAGGTCAATTTCTATGTTGATGGCAGGATGAGTGCCGAAGTGCTGCGAGTAATAACAGCCTGTGACCAGCAAAGCCGGGAGTATTATCCACAGACACTGTTTACGCCAGCAGAGGCTCATGCAGGAGCTTGTACGGCTAAAACGACCATCTACTGTGCCAACATTGCAGCGGGATTCATGCTGGCGCAGTTCACGAAGTATTTACGTCTGCTGCCGGTGGAGTCAGACATCCAGGTCAATCTTCTGGCTTCGGAGATCAATGTGGGTGAATGTTAATGTTAACTCTCAGCTTAGCGATAGTTCAAGTTTGGCTATCGCTAAGCCTTAAAAAGATTATGAGGTGAAAATATGGCAAAAATCAAAGAGAAACAGATAAGGACGATTGGACGGCTCAAAGAGCTGACAACGAAAGGGGGCCTGGAGTGTTTCATCCTGCTCAACGGTGGCCTGAGAAGCTCCAAGTTCATCAGATATTACCCGGATGATAACAGTTTTTATGTATTCAATTACATCGATGACACTGAACAGGAATTGACTGAGGCTCAGATACTTGACAGACAGCATTCCAATATCGGTGAGGCAATGGAAAAAGGTGCTTTAATTAGAGATTAAATTTACGAGGTGAAACCATGTACCATAAACAAGTTGATAAGAGATACAGGGAGACGTTGGTCAAATTCCTGAAAAAACATTTCAGGTACAACACGATGAACAGCTGGAACAGATCAACCAGTTACGCCAACAGCATAAAGTTGCACAACATCGAAAAGCCGGAAGCGGTAGACAGCGATACCTGGTGGGAGATGCTCTGGCTGTCAGATTGGCAGGAAAAGCTCAGTGACCTGATGGAGGAATTCGGCAGAGCACATAACTGGCAGTGGCAGGCAGGGATCAACGGCAGAAGCGGTGGATATGTTGTCCTTTATAAAGGCGGCATCAAACCAAGCGGCTACAAAAGCTATTGCACACACTGCGGCCAGAAGAATTACCAGACGGTACCGGAAGGTGAAAAAGGTATCTGCGGCAGGTGCGAAGCAAAAGCAAGAGTGAATTTCAAGCAGACACATATGCAGGTCTTTACTTTCCCCGGTAAAAGTGTTGATGAATATGAGGATTTTGAAGATTGTGATCTGCCCCATTTCTTTAGTCCAGTTATTGTGAGAGTATTTCCACCTTTTCGACTCCATATTCAATACTCGTATTTAACTGTTTCCGCTGAGTTCTTCGGCAGTCTGTTTCGATACATAACTGCCCAAACTCCGCTG
>DAOWHR010000409.1 GCA_030641315.1 Anaerohalosphaeraceae bacterium
CGAACATCTTCGTCACGGGCGGCATATATGATCTTTTTTACACCTGACCAGTATATCGCGCCCATGCACATCGCGCACGGTTCGCTGCTGGTCACAAGCAGGCAATTGGCTGCCTCTGACAGATCGTGACTGCCGGTAACTTTCTGAGCGATAGATATTGCAACGACCTCAGCATGGAGGTTCGAACAACGTGCGCTGGTGACCAGGTTTACCCCGGGTGCGATCAGTCTGCCTGTGTCACTGTCGAATATCACCGCTCCGAACGGCCCGCCTGTCTGGTGCAAAATATTTTGCCTGGAAAGCTCAATGGCAATATCCATGCGATCATTGAGACCGGAACAAACCAGACCCTCAGAGGTAAAAAAGTCTTCCACCCATTTGGGCAGAGATATTTGAAGACTCGGAAATTTCATTACAGCTTTCCTTATACCATTGATTCTTCGCTCATTTTTTCGCTTTAATTTCCGCCTGCTGCTTTTTGAGCATTTTCATTGCCTGTTCAACGGCAGTTTCAAGCTCTCTGTCATAACGTGCAAGGACATCTTCCGGGCTGTTCTCAACCCAGACATCGGGAGCTACGCCATAATTTTCAAGATTGATGCCATAATTGTTCGGCTGTGTCGGGTCGTACGTTACGACCAACGCGCCGGGTCTTCTTATGGTTGCACCGTTGATAAGTCTGTAACTGCCGGTCGCTATTACAGCACCCACTGTCGGATTACCAACAACGGTCCCAAGTCCCAGATCCTGAAATCCGAGCGGAGTCACTTCGCTGTTGGAAGCGGAACCGGAGTTGATGAGCATAACCTTCGGCCCTATGATCGCCTGCCTGTGCCTGCGTCCCATCTCTCTTGATGACCATCGGTTGTTCCAGAACTCATACGCACGGCGTGTCAGAATGTCCAATAGTTCCTGATCGATATTGCCTCCTCGATTGAAACGTATGTCAACGATAATCCCCTTGTGGTTGTGATAGCGGTTGATCTCGTTTCTAAAACGCTCAAGGCTTGGCCGGTCCATCGCGCGGATATGGACATAGGCAATTTTGTCATCGGTTTTTTCTTCGACATATTTGCGATTTGTCTCGACCCATTCTTCGTACTTGATATTTCTGAGCGATGTTACAGTTTTGATACGAAGCTGACGGACATCTTCATCGGCAGGAGCGGAGGAGACTTCAACGGTGACATATTCGTTTAAGCAGTGGTTCAATATTTGCCAGTAGTTATCGCCAACAGTGATCTTTTTACCATCGATGGAAAGAACATAATCACCAACATTCAGATCGATCCATTCTTTGTCTGCCGGTCCCTTCCAGTGGATGTGAGACACTTTGTAGTATCGGCCTTCAGGGATCATTTCAAAGCCTAAAAACTTCGTTTTATATGTCGTCGGCTTAGACTTTGTCGGGCCGCTGACGCCGGTGTGCGAGGCGTTAAGCTCACCGATCATCAAATTTGCCAGGTCATAAACATCCTTATAGTCGCTGACATAAGAGAGCAGCGGCTTGTACTGAGACTTGATCGCATCCCAGTCGTAACCGTGCATATTCTCATCGTAGAAGTAGTACTTCATAACACGCCAGCATTCCTCGAATATCTGCGTCCATTCTTCCTGTTTGTCTATCGCGACGGTTACATTGAAAACGATCTTCTCTTTCTTTTTTGAACTTAAGGGCATCTTATAAACATTGCTGCCGGATTTGTACAGCAGCATTTTCCTGTCAGCCGAGACATCCAACTGCCCAAACGAACCGTCTGTAACTTTGCCCTCGCTCTGGCCGTCGATACCTATCGAAAACAGGCCGGCAGCGTTATTTTCTCTGGCAGTGAAATATATTTTGCTTTTTACAACGAATACATTTCCGACATCAGAAGATTTCTTTGTAAGCTGTATTGCCCTGCGGTCGATGCCATCCATGTCCAGTTTCAATGCTTTTTTTTCTTTGACAGGTTGCTCTTTATCGGCGGCTTCTTTGGCTGGCTCGTTCGGATCGGTCGACTTTGCCGGTCCTGTTTTTTTTGCGGATTTTTCAGCGGCCTTTTTGGCTTTATTCTTTTCTTTCAGGAGTGGATCGTTCCGGTCCTCAGTAATCTTTTCAAAAGGCACAACAAACAGGCGGCTTGAACCGCTTATGCGGGTAGATGTGAAGATAAGACTTTTTTCGTCATCGCTGAAAACACCGTTACTGTCATAGAACGGGTTGTCGGTAATGTTGAATTCTTCTTTTGTATCGACATTGAAAAGATATACATCCTGGTTGTAGTCATCGCGTGATCGAGTGTAAACGATCCACTTGCAGTCCTTTGACAGATCGGTTAGTTTGAATCCGCCTGCGTCGTTATGAGCCAGCTCATTTACCCGGGCATCTTCAACATCGCTGATGAATATTTTGTTTGCCGCTGTCCATACGATCTGTTTTGAATCATCTGACCAGAGGTATTGCCGTTTAGCGGACTGGTGAGTCGTCAACTGCCTGGGCGAACCCTGCTCAATATCATATAGCCATATCTCTTCGTCGTCGCTCTTATCCGAAATATAAGCAAGGTATTTACCGTCAGGCGAATAGGAACTGTATCGGTCACGATTCCCGCTGGATGTAACCTGCTTTTTTTCTCCGACTTCCTTTTCTGTCGGGACAATAAAACTCTCACCGTGGTAGTCGATGGCCGCATAGTCGCCTTTTGGCGATGAGGCGAATCCATCAGCCTTGGAGTCAACCCGAACATAAACGACCATGTTCTCTTTTGGCTCATAGCCGAACTCAACGGCGATCTTTTCAGGCTTACCGTCCGGCACCGTCAACTTCCAAAGCTCAAATTCGTTTTCATAAATAATCGTCGTTCCGTCCGGACTGATCGCGGGATAATGAACGCCGTCGGTTTTGTGGAATGTTATCTGTTTCGCTGAACCTTTTTTAGATGGCATTGACCAGATATTGAAGGTGTCATCGCGCTCGCTGGCAAAATATATTCTGCCGTCCGCTCCCCACATCGGGAAGAGATCGTTTGTATGTGACCTGAACTTTTTAATTTCGGTATCCGTCAACTGAGTGATCTTCCGGGACCGCAGGTCCTGCAGCCAGATATCGGAGTTGCTGTTGCCTTTGTAATGTTTTCGACCGTAAGAAACACCCTTTCGATTGAAGGCGAGATATTTGCCGTCATGGCTTATCGATCCGGTGTAGCCGGCGTCAATATTCAGCGGCATGGGCAGGTCGCCGTCACACGAGACAGTATATAACGGACTTGCCCATGTGCCTATTCGAGATGTGCGAAAGATGATCCGCTTGCCGTCCGGGGTCCAGTTGACCATTGTGTCGTCACCGGTATAAAACGTCAGTTGAGTCGGCGTACCACCCTGAACTGGAACAACATAAATGTCATAGTTGCCCATGCGGTCACTGCTAAAAGCGATCCATTTTCCATCGGGCGAAAAACGCGGGTACAAGTCCCTGGCAACATGGTTTGTCAGTCTGCGAGGTTCTGATCCGTCATCGTTGGCCACCCAGATATCGTCCTGGTAAGTAAACGCTATCTTACCATTGCAAATATGCGGATAACGGGCAAACTTAATGGTCCCACTGCAGCAAACAGAACAACCGACAACAACACAAACGAAAAATACAATAAATCTTTTATATGACTCCATGTTCACATTCCTCAACAATCAAGTTTATTCATATCTGATTCAAAAATCCCGACTAAATATCTATAAATGTTTTTGGTTCGTTGTTCGTTTCCATGGACCACATGCAGGCTTTTGCATTTATAACCAGGTATACAGCCATCGCCTCGTAGCCTGCCGCATCTATCCATGGTTTTAGGAATGGAAATTTCTCGACGATCTCTTTTTTCAAATCCAGTTCGTCAAGTTCCTGCACCTGACCGGCAATACGCACCTGCTTTTCCTCTTCGGCACTGTAATAGCATAGTTCCACGTTGGCATTTGCCGACAGTTCCCTGTAGACATCCTTTTCTTTGCCGGTGCAGAAAATTATTCCGCGGTCCTCCACCTTAGACGTTACCATATTCCGAACTTTCGGAATACCGTCAGCACTCGTGGCAAGTGCGAACACCATATTTTTTTCTACAAATTCCATAACTTCAGTTCTATTCATATCTTTCTCCTTATAAGTTAAATAATATACGAATCATTTTCATCGATAATCTTTGTGATACGCGATATCGTAAACAGTAAGACACTTGCTGCAAGGATAAATCCTGCACTGACAATCATGGAATACTCACCTCCATCTTATAATATGCTTACTATGCCGGTTTCGATATCGTATAGGCATGCTTTTACCAATAGCTTGCCGCTGTCGCAAAGTTCTTTGAGGACCGGCTCTGATTCTCGAAGCGTTTGTGCGGTCATTAGCGCGTTTTGAAGGATGGTGTTTTCGATAAGATCGCCTTGCTGCTGCGAGGCCATTTTCATTGCTGGCGCAAGAGCGTCAGTTATGAACGGGATATGGCCTGGCGATGTGCCTCCTTCCACAGTTGCCGTTACCGCGCCGCAGCAGGTATGGCCCATCACCAGCAGCAACGGAGAGCCGAGATGTAAAGCGGCGTATTCCATGCTGCCGATCACGATATCATCAAGAATATTGCCAGCGGTCCTGACCACGAAAATATCGCCAATGCCGACATCGAATATGATCTCAGGCGAAACCCGCGAATCGCTGCATGTCAAAACGATCTCGTGCGGATCCTGATGGTCCTTTAACTCGCTTCGTCTCTGATGGTTTTGATGTGGATGAACGGCACCATCCTGCACGAAACGCCTGTTACCTGCAAGGAGTTCGTCGAGTGCCTGCTGGCCTGTTAATTGCTCCATACCGCCTCCGCTCTTACATTAATATTTACCGGTGAGTACTCTTTTCCGGCAAGAGCTTTGTATATCTCTTTTGCCATGAGCTTTGCGCCCTGTTCGTTTGGATGTATCTTGTCCGGGAATAGATCGGCCCTATTGCTCAACGCGGTGTAAAGATCGACCACTTTGAC
>DAOWHR010000255.1 GCA_030641315.1 Anaerohalosphaeraceae bacterium
CGATCATCGTTAAGCTCTTCTCGGGGCAGCTGGACTATATTCCTGTGTTGCCGGTTCCGGAAGTTCGCGCACCGGTAGTTGAAGTACCAGCCGCTGCCGGGGGCATGAACCCAGCCGAAGGCATGCCAGGTATGCCGGGTGGCCCGGGGGAACCGAACAGCCTGTAAATAAGGATGGACGTAAAGATAATTATCATTGAGAAGTAGTTGCAGTGAACTTCTGAAGTTGACCTTTTCTGTCGATATGGTTGATGTAATCAATATTGGCTAGTGCTTTGTAAAGATTTACACAGCACTAGGTCTATTTATAACGGGAATTTTCAGTGGCCAGATTCATATTCAGAAAAACACAAAGGCTGGTTGACAACTCTCATTTCAGGCGAGTCCTTGAAGACAGGTCATGTGCAGGTAATGATCTTTTCCGACTGTACGTATCAGGTAACGATTGTGGACATCCGCGTTTTGGGGTGTCTATAGGTAAAAAAGCTGGCAATGCGGTACGAAGAAACAGACTCAAACGCCTTGCAAGGGAGGTTTTCAGGCTCGAACAGCACAATATTGCTCCTGATTACGACTATTTGTTAATATTTTCCCTGAAAAAGTCGAAAAACAATATAACCAGCAACAGAAGTGATGGGCCGAATTTCGAGATTCTAAAGTCTTCATTTGTCCGTATGTCACAAAAAGCTGTAGAAAAATGGCGAAGAAACACACATTTGCGGCAAACTGAAAATCTTTAAAGTCGACAATTAACGCTTTTATTTGATGTTATTTATAAATTTGCAGAACTTCCATGGCAAGCGGAAAAAGGACAAATAGCGACAGGGACAAGTTGCTGCAGATAGGTCAGGCGGCTGAGAAAGCCGGCATTTCTCGACAGTCTCTGCAATACTACCTGATGCTAAGCCTCGTCGAGCCGTCTGGGAAGTCACCGGGCGGTCGAAGGCTGTTTAGCCAGCAGGCGGTTGAAAGGATCAAATTGATCAAAAAGCTGAATAAAAGCGGCTACCCGCTAAGGGCGATAAGGGAACTCTTTGTTGAGGGTAAACTGTAAAATAAAGGGATTTATCTGATGGCCGACTATAATTCTTTACAAAAAAGGCGAAACGTTATCGTTGGGATGTTCGTTCTTATTGCCGTGGCGGCATTCGTCTGGATGATCTTCAAATTTGGCGAACTGCCCGTTACCGCTCAAAAAATGCATTCGTTTGAGTTGACCGTTAATTTCCCATCGGCTCCGGGTGTGCTGCCGAAAACACCGATTAGGTTTTGCGGATTCCAAATTGGCAAAGTAACTTCGGTAGGCGCTCCGCAGCTTGGCCTTGACGACCAGGACAGACCTCATCCGTTTGTCAGTGTCGTCCTTGCGATCCAAAATGATTATAAGAATATCCCATCCAACGCCCAAATACGAGTTGTCGAACGCAGCATCGGAAGCAGTTTTATCGAGATAGTTACCGATCCCGAACTGCCTGTCGTACCGCTTGATCCTGAAAAAGTTAAATCCGCATATTTGCATCGTGGGATGGTACTTGAAGGAACAATGGGGACGGCAAACGAATTTTTTCCTGAAGAGATACGTGACAAGATAGATCTCTTCGTTGAGAATCTGACTTCCCTGACATCCAATCTTGATGTTATTTTTGGCGATAAACAGAATCAAAACAACATCAAGGATGCTTTGGCTAATATTGCAAAGATGGCAGATGAAGCGGCTAAAACATTCGAAGAGGCCTCAAAGACCTTCGATCAGGCAACAAAGACGTTCGATTCGGCAGAGTCCTTTACCGAAACAGCCTCTTTATCTGTTAAGCAGGTTGCCGAAGATCTCAATGACACGATGCGTCAACTGAATAATATTCTTGCAAAGGTTAATTCCAGCGACGGTACGGTAGGCAGATTGCTGAATGACGGGACGTTATATGAAGATCTGCTTGACAGCACGCAGGAGCTTAAGCTCGCACTTGAACAGATAAAACTGTTGGCTGCTGAGTCACGCGAAAACGGTATCAGAATAAAACTCTGATCGGGGATTGCAGGGTAAATTGGATTGGAGGGTACCGAGGTTGTACCGTTTTTGACCGATTTCGACTTTTCGTGTTGAGATGGGTGGTTTGGGTTGAAAATCGGCGGTATTGGGTTGTTATTGGGGTTTTTATTGTGTGGGGGTGGGTGTCTGATTTTATTGCGCGGTCGGTTGATGGAGATTGTCTTGTTTTGGCTTGGTATGGGGTAAGTGTTTGTGGTATAGTGGTTTAACGCTGGTTTTTGAAGGGGATGGATATTCTTTTTTTGCGGGTGGGCGGTATTTGGCGGTCGACAGGTGGGGATTATCCAGTAATTTGGGAATTGGGAATTGGGATTTTTAACTGCCATTCGACAGGCTCTTGACAGGCAGATTACGCTGATTTACTCGGATTAAAACCGTAAAACATTGCCACAGAGGTCACAGAGAACTCAGAGGAAACAGATAAAAGATTGGCCACAGATTTCACAGATTTGGCACAGATTAACACAGATTTTTTTAAGACTATGGGGGTATTTTGAACCACGAATTAACACTAATGAACACGAATTAAGGAAAAAGATTATCCGCAGATTACGCAGATTTACGCAGATTATTTTTAAAGATTAAAGGCCAAAGCTTAACCACCTGCCGCGACCTGCTGCGACAAGCAGAGCATGGCAAGCGGGTGCGGCACGGCGGGCGGAAATGCAGGGGATTACACGGAAAAACTGCGGGGGAATTTATTTGGGATTATAGGTTTTTGTTCTGATTTGTTGTGGTATTCGATGGAACTTGCTGTAGAGTATGGGGAAAGGAGATAGTATCTATGGTAACTGAGGCAATTCTTACAGAGTTTAGCAAGAGAAGCAGGCTACATGATAATGTTGTCAGTTTGCATAAGGAGTTAGCGAGAGAATGAAAAAAGGAACCAGATTACTTATTAGCTATCACAGCAATGATGGGAGATGGAAAGATGTTTTTGATCGTCATTGCGAACCTTATCGTGAAAACGGTGAGCTAGAAGTTGTGTACGATGAGATATCCAGCAGAGGTGTACATTTTAACCAACCGATTGACGAGAATATTCCTTTATTTGATGTAGTTTTTTTAATTATCTCTAAGGATTATTTGGCATTAGACATGGTAAGCAATGGTAATATTGAACAATTGCTTACAACTTTTGATAATCATAATGTCAAAATAGTTCTAGTTCATGCTGAGCATTGTGAATGGCAAAAACATGAATGGATAATAAAACGAGGTCTTTGGCCAAACAATTCTAATGCTCTTGCGGATGACTGGGGTTATGAAGAACGCTTAAATCGACTTGTATCGGAATTGATTAAAGATCTAATTGCTGAGAAACGTGATATAGATCTTACGATAAATCAGCAGAAGGGTAGATTTGGAGATAATCGTGATAAGAATCATTTGCGTGAAAAATTCATGGCTTTTCTACTTAAAGAAAAGGGGTGTCTAAATCCTTCGTTGCATATGGACAATTCCGACATAATAGTCGGTGTTGGTAAAAGGTGTGGTTTAGAAATAATTGGAGAGGGTGAAACATTAGCTGTTATTGAATTTGGAATGAGTGAGAATGATTCAGTTATTAGTTCTGCCTCTAAGATATTTCAGCCTTACATGAACTATAAAACGTCTGCGAAAATCAAGTTTTATTTAGTGTTGCCTTATGTTTCTGGTTTGGGTGAAGAATTCGATATTCATGAATTTGATATGATTACTCATGAGGAAGTTGGTATTTTTTGCAAAGATTTTCCGAAGTATGAAGATTTAATATGGAAAGTGACTGGAAAGGTTGTTAAAGGAGGAAATGTTGAGAATAAGAATTTTCAGACAATCTTTGATGAAGCTCAAGATGCGTTTAACAAGTCGGATTTTGACAGAGCAATTCAACTTTTCGATGATGCTATTAAATTAAATCAATATGATACTGCTTCGTGGGTATTGTTGGCAAGAGCACTCTCGAAAGTAGGGAAGCAGGACCAAGCATTTACTTGCTTTGATACGGCTCTGCAATTTGCTAAAAATAAATCCTATGTGTTGTTGTATAAAGGAACAGTATATAGGGATATTGGAAATAGAGTTGCAGAATTCGATTGTTACGACAGGGCGATAGAAAATGACCCTACATACATTCAAACATACATGCAAAAAGCTCATGTTTTACAGCAGGAAGGAAATCATGAAGGAGCGATAGAGTGTTTTAAGAAAGGGCCAGAAAATGATTTAAAGCCAGACCGCGAGGCCTTACTTTGGCATAGTTTAGCAGCAGCGTATATCCCTATTGGTAGACTTGAAGAAGCCTATAAGAGTATTAATCGTTCGCTTGATCTAAATGATAACGAGTTTACAAGACGGATTAAAAGGCTAATTATAGATGAAATGTCACAGAAAGGGCTTATTGATGATGGCGATATCAAAATAGAAGTCCCAGATGTTTGGCAGCTAGCTTTTATTGCTTTCTTAGAAAAGGAAAAGGGTTACCCTTTAAATACATTTATATGGTCTCATAAAGAAGATTATGATCTTAGTATAATTGACAACATATCAAGAGACCTTTTAGCTATAATAGATTTCAAGCGTTTAAAACAGAAAAGTAGTTTAGTTAAGGTATCTAGTAATCTTCGGTTTCATATGCAATCTGTAATTGCTGGTTATATTGTATGTCCTAGTCAAGATGAATTATCTGAATCTTTTGAGATTTATGAGGTTAAGGATAATGGTTATGAATCCATCTTGGTGGGAGATTTTCCTGCTGTTGACAAATTGAGAAAGAGGATTAAACCTCAACCAGACGAAGAACCTTTTGGAGTTGACAATACTGGGAAAAATCTAACGGTTAATATAAACGGCGGAGCAAAATTGTACCACCTGGCGGGCGGTTGAAAATTGTACCACTGTAACTAAAAACCTGTAATAATGGGTTGTAAAACGTCATTTAACGAGTTTTACAGTTGTTATTACGGGAGATTACAGAGGTGTA
>DAOWHR010000043.1 GCA_030641315.1 Anaerohalosphaeraceae bacterium
AAAGATAGCCTGGGCATCGAAAGAGATGACCGGTCTCAACGAGGTTCCCCACTACCGATACATCGCAACCGCAGAAACACTCAGCCCAAACCTCAGAGCCATAGATTCGATTCCAGCTGCCGATGACCTCTACGACCAGGCCGACAAACTCTACGCTGACGGAATACTCTTCATCATCAACAATTCAGGCAAACTACAGCGAGCACTGAAAATCTACAACGAGCTGATAAACGACTACCCCTCAAGCGACAAAACCGATGACGCCGCATACCACGCTGCCAGAATATACGAACACTTCAATGACTACCAGATCGCATCCATCTACTACCAGCGGACTTTCCAGTGGAACGCGAACACACCGTACCCTGCAAGGTTCAGAGCCGCATACGTCCTCGACAGAAAACTACACAAACGATCCGAGGCACTCACTCTCTACAGAATGGCCTACACCACAGAAAAAAAATTCACTGATAATGTCGAATACGCTCAGAAGAGGATCAAACAGCTAACAAAAGCAGAACGGCAGCTAAAGCCCGAAGTCGAAGAAACTAAGAAAAAATAACTCCGGCTTGAATATTAAAATTGACAGGGCCTGTTCGATGAGCAAATATGCTCAAAAACAGGCCCGTTTTTTTGGACAATATGATCGATCCCTTTGAAACAAAACTCGCAGAGTTTATCACAGCCGCCAGCCTGTTCCAGCCCCACCGGAACATCCTTATCGCCCTGTCAGGCGGCGCAGACTCCATCGCCCTTACCTTCGCCCTGCACCGCCTCAACGCCCAAAAAATTATCGACATCAACCTCCACATCGCCCACATTAACCATAACCTCCGCGGCCCCGACGCCCTCGCTGACCAAAACTACGTCCTCGACTTCGCCGCCAGCCTCAATATCCCAACCAGCGTCATCTCCGTCGACACGACCAGCCACGCAAAAGACAACTCTCTCTCCATCGAAACCGCTGGCCGAAATCTCCGCATCGCGGCCTTCAAGCAGCTAGCCGACAAATTCAACTGCACCGCAGTAGCAACCGCCCACCACAAAAACGACAACGCCGAAACAATCATCCACCGACTGCTCCGCGGAACTGCATACACCGGCCTGGCAGGAATCTGGCCAAAAAAACAATTCGCTCCGAACCTCACATTCATCCGCCCCCTGCTATGCACTACACGCGCCGAGATCATCGACTACTGCAAACGCAATGATCTAAACTTCCGCCACGACCACACACACGACCAGCTCGACTTCACTCGCAACCGCATCCGTCACCAACTCCTCCCGCACCTGCAAGACGACTCCTCATCCGACCTGACAAACCTGCTCAACCAACTCGCCGCAATAGCCCGCAAGCTCAACAAAAAGATCACCGCACAAGCCGAAACAGCATGGCAGCAGATCACAACATCAACCACACCGACAACCGTAACATTCGACAGATCCCAATTCGCCGCCCTGCCCCTCCCCATCAAAACAGAACTGACCCGAATGGCTCTGACACACATAAACGCCCCACTGCGAAACATCACTCAAACCCAATACAGCCAGGTCACCCAGCTAGCAGACTCCACCACAGGCAAAACCATCCAGCTGCCAAACCGTATCACAGCAACAACCCACTCAAAACACCTGACCTTCACCATTGCAAACATCCAACCCGACACACCCCCAACCCAACTAAACATCCCTGGCCAAACAACATTCGCAAATTACACGATCATTGCCGACCTACTCGACCCCGCCGCCTGCGATCTTACCGCATTCAAAGCAGCTAAAGACAATCACACAGAATGGTTCGACCTCGACAAAATTACTCTCCCCCTAACCGTACGCAACCGCAAAACCGGCGACAAATTCACACCAATCGGCGCATCAACAAAACAAAAAGCAGGCAAGTTCCTCTCAGCCCAAAGACTTGCCCCCACCCAAAAAGCACAAACCTTCATCATCACCGACCAAAAAAAAATAATCTGGCTAGCCCCCATCCGACCATCGACAAAAACAACTGTGGATACATCGACAAAGCATATTCTGCAAATCAAGCTTGTGTTCTTACACAAATAATATAGCAGCATAATCAAGTAGAATACCGGTTCGAGTTATCTTTCTTTTTGATGAGATAGATAACATGGGACAGGTGGATGAACAAATCCAATCATCAACACTAGACAAAAAAAAGGACAGCAAATCACGCTGTCCCTTTTTATTTAGTAATGCTAAATGTGTTGTTTATTACTTCTTGGCCTTATCTGCTTTTGCCGGTCTCTTTGCAGGTCGAGCTGTAGTTCTCGGTGCTGGTCGAACCTGACGCTTGAACTCCAGTTGTGCCCATGAATTGTACGAAAGTTCGCCGTACTCGATGTTGTATAATTCAACCTTCATCGTCTTGTCATTAGTCTTTTCAAACGTAATGCCCATCTTCTCCGTCTGCCCGTACTCATCCGTCATCGAGGTCTTCAGCACCAGCTTGCCGTATTGCACATCCCATGTTGATTTCGTGACCTTGCCCTTGCTGTCAACGCTGATCTGCTTGACCTGCTGCTCGTCCTCTGAAAAGTAGATCATCCCATGCGAAGTAACCTCGCCGATCTTCGTATCAACGATGATCGCGTTTCCTTCAACCGCCCAGCGGTAGCTCAATGAAATTTCCTCCCCCTCATCCGTTGTAGCTTTCCATCGCCCCGCAAGCCACGAAACGCCTTCCTGCTCTGCAAGGTCCTTAAGGCTCTCCCCAAACGCCGAACCACCCATAACAACCGCTAACGCCAATAGCACCAGATACTTAGTTGCATTTTTCATACTTACGATCTCCGAATATTAAAGTTACATTTACACGCCGCACCAACGCAGCGATAACATACAGATCCATATTCCAGGCAACCGACCATTTTATACTACATCATACTGTGATTATTGAAACTGAAAATACGCGCAAATTCCGGCTATTTTCGAATAATTTTGCAATGCCAACGCAATTCAAAACGAATATGGCCCGGCAATATTGTTTTTCTTGAAATAATCCTCAATTCTGATACGTTTAATACATCGTCAAGCGTGATTTCTAATGAATGCGGCCCCGGTGCCGTATGTTGATTCTATTTAAGGAGTGGTCATTATGAAAAAGTCTATGCAAATTAGTGTACTTCCAGTTCTGGTTTTATCACTATTGCTCACCGGATCAAACGCCCTTGCCGACAACTGGCCCGCATGGAGAGGCCCTGACATGAACGGTATTTCCGCCAATGGAAATCCACCCGTCAAATGGAGCGAAACAGAAAACGTCAAATGGAAGGTCAAACTCGCAGGCGACACATCAGATTCCTCTCCGATCATCTTCGGCGACAAGCTCATCTTCCAGGAAGCTGTAAAAACCGACAAAAAGGCTGACGCTTCCGCATCGGCAGCACCTGCTGCGGGCAGAAGAAGATTCGGCGGAAGAAAACCGACAAACATATACAAATTCAACATCGTCTGCCTCGACAGAAACACCGGCTCAGAGATATGGTCAAAAACCGTCGCCGAAACCCTCCCCCACGAAGGTCATCACGGCGACCACGGCTTCGCGTCCTTTTCACCCATTACCGACGGCAAACATATCTGGGCAAATTTCGGATCAAGAGGTGTACACTGCCTCGACATGAAAGGAACTGTCATCTGGAGTAAGGATCTGGGAAAAATGCAAACCCGCAACAGCTTCGGCGAAGGCAGCTCACCTGTGATCACTGGCGACAAACTCATCGTTGTCATGGACCACGAAGGCGATTCATTCATCGCAGCCCTGAATAAAAACACCGGTGACATTGTATGGAAAAAGAAACGTGACGAACTTACCTCATGAACAACACCGATAGTCACAGAAGTAAACGGCAAAACGCAGATTATCGTCAACGGCACAAACCGAATTCGCAGCTACGACCCAAAGGACGGCAAGCTCATCTGGCAGTGCGGCGGCCAAACACAGAACGTCATACCAACACCCGTACTCGGTTTCGACATGGTCTTCTGCACCAGCGGCTACAGAGGCAGTAAACTCTCGGCGATCAAGCTCGGAAAAACAGGCGACCTCACCGGAACCGAAGCGATTATCTGGGAGGTCAACGAAGCAACACCTTATGTCCCGTCAGCGATCCTCTACGGCGAAAAAATCTACGTCTGCTCAGGCAACAACGCCACCATCTCATGCTACAACGCAAAAACGGGCAAACCATACTACATAAAACAGAAACTCGAATCTGTAAAAGGTATTTACGCATCACCTGTCGGAGTTGCTGGCAACGTATACTTCGTCGGTCGTAACGGCGTGACATGCGTATTGAAAAACTCCGAAAAACTGGAAGTGGTCGCTGTAAACACACTCGACGACGACATCGATTGCTCACCTGCAATAGTAGGCAACCAGATGTATCTCAAGGGCAAACAGTACCTCTATTGTATCGCAAAGTCTAAATAGATTTCACATATCAAACATCAAAGGAATACAGGCATGAAGATCATTGATCTGCGAAGTGACACAGTAACCTTTCCAACCGACAACATGCGCCGCGCAATATTCAACGCCAAACTTGGCGATGATGTTTTTGAAGATGACCCCACGGTAAACAGCCTCGAACGCATCTCAGCTGATCGCCTCGGCAAAGAAGCCGCCCTTTTCGTTCCAAGCGGAACAATGGCAAATCTCATCTCCACACTCGTCCATTGCAATCGCGGCGAAGAAGCGATCCTCGGCGACCAGTCACACATGTTCTGCTACGAGGCAGGCGGCACCGCTGCTGTAGGCGGAGTAAACCCACACATACTCCCCAACGAACCAGACGGCACAATATCGCCCGACCGCATCAAAGCAGCGATCCGTCAGGACAACGTACACTTCCCCAGAACAAAACTGATCTGCCTGGAAAACACTCAAAACAAGTGCGGCGGCGTTCCTCTGACCGTCGACTACATGCAAACCATCCGGCAGATCGCCGATGCAAACAACCTTCTCATCCACCTCGACGGCGCAAGAATATTCAACGCCGCCGTCGCCCTGAATGTCGATGTTAAGCAGCTCACAATAGACGCCGACTCCGTAAGCTTCTGCCTGTCAAAGGGCCTAAGCGCACCGGTCGGCTCATTGATCTGCGGCACAAAAGAATTTATCTACCACGCACGCAGAAACAGAAAAATGCTTGGCGGCGGCATGCGTCAGGTCGGCGTCCTCGCTGCAGCCGGCATAGTAGCTCTCGATGAAATGATAGATCGTCTCGCAGACGACCACAAAAATGCCAAACGACTCGCAGCCGGCATCACGGATATTGATGGCCTAACAGTAGACCTCGACACCGTACAGACAAACATAGTATACTTCGACATAACAACCGACAAAATCGCAACAGATGCGGTCATTGAAAACATGGATAAAAAATCAATACAGTTCCTCGCTCTCGGCCCAAAGCGTTTCAGAATGGTAACCCACTATGGCATAGACACAGACGACATCGAAACAACTCTAACCGAACTAAAGCAGGTTATGGCGGAATAGGAAAGTTGCCGTGCAAAACAAGTATGTTGGAGATATTGGTGATTATGGCAAATATGGCTTGCTCAGAGCCTTACTCCCTTCCGTTCGCAAACTGGGAATAGTGTGGTATTTAGTTCCGAATGAAAGCCATCTCAACGATGGAAAACATACGGACTATCTGACTAAACGCAAATATATTGACTGTGATAGAAAGTTATTTTCGATTCTTAAGGATATAGTTTCATCTGGCAATAGAAATGTTTCCAAGATTGAACAATCTTCAATTTTCCCTGGCAATACTGTTTACTTCAGACCCTGCCTTTCCTATGACGGAATAAACGCGAACTCTCCAACAGGAAGACAACGGAGAATATCAGTAAGGGAGCAATGGCTTGGCAATGCACTCGAAGCGATATCCGACTGCGATGTTGTCTTTTTAGACCCTGACAATGGATTGGAAACTCCTTCTGTCAAAATCCATAATGCTAAAGCTCCAAAATATGTTTATTATAACGAGGTTAAGAAATTTCTTTCTCATACTCATACTCTCCTAATCTATCATCATTTAAGTCGAAATGGCGATCACAATTTTCAGATTAAACAAAGATGCAAAACTCTCAGCGAACTTGCTGGCGGATCTTATAATGTTATGTCTTTAAGATTTAAACCCTATAGCCCAAGGGCTTATTTCATTGTATCAAATCAGGAACAAGTAAGAAGTAGGGTTAACGACTTTGTCCGTTCAAGTTGGAGACAGTGTTTTGAATTGGTGCTATGATAATTCCAAAACAATATTTTCAGGAATTATATGTGAAGCAATGCGATAACAACAAAACCGGTTTTACACTCATAGAGCTATTGGTCGTCATCTCGATAATCGCAATGCTCCTTGCAATCCTCTTGCCCGCTCTTGGCAGGGTACGCATGGCCGCACAATCCGCTGTCTGCCTGACCAACACAAAGGGCCTCTCACTCGCCTGGCAGCTTTATCTCGAAGACAACGACGGCAAACTCGTCGGCGCACACGACGGCCACTACGGTTCAGCCAGCAGAGAATACGACTGGGTAAACGTCCCCCGCGACCAGCAGGGCAATCCCGTCGCAGGCAATTCCGCAACCGTAGAACAAAAGCAGCTCGGCATAAAAGCTGGCGCACTCTACCCCTACGCAGAGCACCTCGGCCAATACCACTGCCCAGCCGACCGCCGAACAAAGTCAACAGCCTCCTCCACCGCAGGCTACAACCACGCATGGCGATCCTATTCAATACCATCCTGCATGAACGGCGGCACACACGGCGGAAGATCGGTCTCGAAATACACACAGATAAAAATGCCAACACAAAAATACATCTTCATCGAAGAAGACGCCGACGTCGACGGTGCAAACTGGGGCGGCTGGTCACTGGCAGGCCCTATCAACGGCAACTGGGACCAATGGTGGGACCCGATCGCGATCCGCCACGGCAAAAAAAACATGATGGGCTACGCCGACGGCCACGCAGAAAAACACCTCTGGCTCGACGAAAGAACACTCGAAATGGCAAACGGCCAAATCTTCGGACTCGTTACCCCAGACAACCCGGACCTAAAATACATGAACAAAAACTACGCACAAAGATAAGGACATTATCAGGTTTCTAAATATTAACCCATAATCACAATTATATCTGAAAGTTTATAAATGTTTAGCCTCGGTAAAAGAAAATTTAACAAAAATCTTCTCCAGCCAACGAATGGATCAATCTATGGTATGCTATTTTCAAATTCATACGCTGGTATCAATACTTCGCTTTTTTATCAAATTAACATGCCTCTTGTCCCTTTTCAATTTGATGGTGAGCAATACGAGACATGTATACAGCTTGATTTTATAACTCTTCCGGTAAAAAGTTACAATGAACTGGAAAATACAAGTCTTACTTTTCCGTGCAATCCGGAAGATGGTTATATCGATGGATCTGTCTATATAGATGGAATGCATAATCCGTTTGATGTAACCAATATTGTCTTTGGTACCATTGAAGGCTATAGTATCGGTGCAGAATTAAAAGCCACACTTCAATTTGAAGATGGTTCTATCAAACCAACTGATATCTTAATCGCCGCAAAATTAAATTTTGGAAATATTGAACTCCATTGCGACAAACTTAAACAGTTGTCAAATTTTGAAATATGTGAGAATGTCGGGGAAATGCTGGACACATCGCAATTTCAGTTTAATCCTGCAAAGCATATATTTCACTGGAAAAAATAACAAATTAAATCATTGTGGCACTGATTTATATCTGAAACACCGCAAAAAATCCTTATGATCCGCGCAGTACTTCTTGTTGCGCATTTTGTGCGGTGCAATCCTATCGACAGTTGATCGAACTGCTCCATTATCGGCCCTGTCGGTTGCTGGCCGGTTGTTACGATACCTGTCTCGAAGTTCCTTCTGGTTCAGCCCTGCTTGAAAATATTATCGGCTGGGCTTTGGCCCTTTGCGGTGAGCCTTTGCTGGATTTCGTGATTTCTTTGCAGATGGTGGTCTTTTTTTGCTAGTTGCTGGGGCATTGGTGCTTCTGGTGTCCTTATTTCCTGACGCAGCGGCATTGGTGCCTGATGCTGCGGAACCTGCCTTTTTGCCGAATTTTTTGCCTGGGCTTCTTTTCGCACCGGTGGTCTTTTTGCTGGTTGCGAACCTACTCTTGCCGCCGCCCCTGCTTTGGCTGGACGATTTTTTATCTGATCCGCCCTTGTATTTATTTCTGCCGGTGGACAGGGACCGCTTCTTTGCAACGGGTATTTTTTTGGACCTATCTTCCTGAGCATAATCAAAGCCTTCGACCTTTTCGGTCTTCAGGGTTCGGCCGATATACTTTTCAATCTTCTTAAGTGAGCCTGTTTCCTCACGCGCTACGAAGGTTATCGCGTCGCCGGTCGCTTCGGCCCTGCCGGTGCGTCCAATACGATGGACATAGTCTTCGGCGTATGTGGGGACATCGAAATTGATAACGTGTGAGATACCTTCGACATCGATCCCGCGTGCGGCAACATCGGTAGCTACCATAACCTGGAACTTGCCCTGTTTAAAGCCGTTCATCGCCCTTTGACGCTGGCCCTGGGTTCTGTCAGAGTGAATGGATTCTGACAGGACACCTGCTCTTTTGAGTTTGCTGCTTATCTGGTCGGCACCGCGTTTTGTTCTTGAGAACACAAGTACGCTGTACATACTGCGGCTTTGCAGCAGGTGCAGCAGCAGATCCATTTTCTGCTTTTGCGGGACTGGATATATGTGCTGAGTTATAGTTTCTATCGGGTTTCGTTCTTCGCCGATCTGGATAATGATTGGTTTTCTTAGTATTCCGCCAGCCAGTTTTTTGACTTCGTTGGACATGGTTGCAGAAAAGAGCATCGTCTGACGTTTCTTTGGCAAAACGCTGATTATGGTACGCATATCTTTGATGAAACCCATATCGAGCATACGGTCGGATTCGTCCAGAA
>DAOWHR010000004.1 GCA_030641315.1 Anaerohalosphaeraceae bacterium
ACAATTGGATCAACAGCCAAAGTCAAACCTATCGTCGATCTTACACTGCCGGGCCTGGGTCAAAGTATCGGCAAAACTCATATCATCAACCAGACGGTCAGCGAGCTGCTTGAGATATTCGGACGCATGGGTTTTGGTATTGCCTACGGGCCGGAAGTCGAGGACGAATGGCATAACTTCATCGCCCTGAACGTGCCCCAGGAACATCCAGCAAGGGATCCGATCGATAATTTCTACATCACTGACGATACACTGCTCCGCAGCCAGACATCTACAATTCAGATACGCGTCATGGAAACAACAAAGCCGCCGATCCGTGTTGTCGCACCTGGGCGTGTATACCGTCCGGACACCGTCGATGCTACGCATATGTTCATGTTCCACCAGCTTGAAGCACTTGTTGTTGACGAAGGCGTTACAATGGTCGATCTCAAAACAAGCGTCGATCAGTTTATTCACACTTTCTTCGGTGCAGATACAAAGTGGCGTTTCAGGCCGAGCTTCTTTCCGTTTACCGAGCCAAGCTGCGAAATTGACCTCCTTTGGATTGATAAAAATGGAAAAGAAGAATGGATGGAAGTCGGCGGCTGCGGAATGGTCGATCCTAACGTATTCGAAGCTGTCGGGATCGATAGCGAAAAATATACCGGCTGGGCATTCGGCTTCGGCATCGAACGGCTGACCATGAGAAAGTACGGTATCACTGATATTCGGCTATTGTTTGAAAACGACCTAAGGTTCCTGGACCAGTTCTAGGACGAGCATACAGTTGGCAATGCGGAGGCAGTTATGAGTACCATTCTCGTCACGGGAGGCGCAGGTTTCATCGGCAGTAATTTCGTTCGCATGGTGCTTACCGAACAGACCGATTGCATTGTTGTCAACCTCGACAGTCTAACCTACGCGGGCAACCTTGAAAATCTTGAGGGATTTGTCGACCACCCCAACCATCATTTTGAAAAGGGCGATATTTGTGACGGGCCGCTTGTCGAAAAGATCATTGACGACTACAGTGTCGAAGCGATCGTAAATTTTGCTGCCGAAAGCCATGTCGACCGATCCATCGTTGACCCCGGTATCTTTATTCAAACAAATGTTGCAGGGACACTTACGCTCTTAAAAGCGGCACTTGACAAAAACATAAAACGCTTCATTCAGGTCTCAACCGACGAGGTCTACGGTTCACTGGGTGAGCAGGGCATGTTTACCGAAAACAGCCGTCTAAGTCCCAACTCTCCGTACTCGGCGAGTAAGGCGTCGGCTGACCATCTCGTTGCCGCGTTTGGTCATACCTGGGGTCTTGACTACAACATCACTCGCTGCTCGAACAATTACGGGCAATACCAGTTCCCGGAAAAGATGATCCCGCTGATGATAAACAATGCCAGGAACGGCAAGGCGCTGCCTGTTTACGGTGACGGGTTGTATGTGCGTGACTGGCTATATGTATACGACCATTGTACGGCGATCTGGAAGGTTCTTAGGCAGGGGAAGCGGGGACACACCTACAATATCGGCGGAAACAATGAAAAGACAAATCTTGAAGTTATAGGCCTTATTCTGGAAAAGCTCGGCAAATCGACCGATCTTATAACCTTCGTAAAGGACCGCCCGGGACACGACCGGAGATACGCTATCGATTCGACAAAGGCGATGACAGAGCTGGACTGGAAGCCGTCGGTGACGTTTGAGGAGGGCATTGCGATAACGATAGACTGGTACATGCAAAACACAGAATGGCTCGACCATATCGTAAGCGGTCAATACGAAAAATACTACGAATCGATGTACAAAGACAGATGACTTTTCAGTCTATACCCTTAAGGGTAGTAAAATTTCAAGTCTTTGTCCCGTCCTGATCGCAACTTCGGCTGCAAGGCGTTTCCAATCTGCGACAGTTCGCTCGTTGTGTTTCATGTAGCTCTTAAAAAATCTCATTCTGTCCGTTCTGCTAATCATATCGCCGAGCAGCATATTGATCTGAACGAGGTTTTTTTTGCGGAGTTTCCAGGGCAGTGGTCGAAATTGCAGCGTCCGTTCATTATCCAGAAAATAAAAATCGAACCTTTCACCTGTTGCCATCGCCATGACATTGCCGGGTCTTAGGTCGCCATGACAGATATTTGCTTTGTGCATTTTGCCGATAGTGTCTCCAAGTTCTTCTGCAAATTGACTCCGCTGATCGGTCTTTTGGCTGAGCCACCAGTAAACATCCCTGGCACCGGCTGCCTCAAGCGTTACCGCGAATTCCTTAACAAGAAAAGGGCCGTATCTCATTTCGCCGACAGCGATGGTCTGGGGTGCTTTCAGTCCGTTTGCCGTTAAGATTGCCGAGCCGATCAGACCCCTCATTGCGCGGCCCGGGCGAACCATATTTTTTATCGTGTCCTTAAACGAACGGCAGAAATACTGCTTAAAATACAAGCCGTATTTTTTGCCATTGAATGTTGCATTGCATCTGAATACATTTGCATGGATCGATGACTGGACCTTTTCAAAGGGGCCTTCGATACCTTCAAACCATTTGTGCGGATCGGGGCCGGGGACAAAGTTCAACTTGTAATCACGATGTGCATATATCCGCCACGGCAATGAGCCTGTTCTTTGATAATCGGTGCTGAACGTGTCCCGCATCAGTGCCCCACGATCGCTATACCAAGTTTGTCAGCAAGTGCAATAGTGTCCGGCTTATCGATGATTATTGTTTTGTGCTTTTCAACGACCAGGCATTTGCCCCCGTTATCAGCCAGCCCTTTGATCGTGTCGGGACCGACACAAGGGACATCAAATCGCATATCCTGATTCGGTTTTGCGGTCTTGATGAGTGTCCATCCACCTTTTTTGCATAGTTGGCCTGCGCGTTCGATCATCTTTGCCGTGCCCTCGATGGCTTCGACGGCGATGACTTCTTTTTCACGAACAGCGATGGCTTGTCCGATGTCGAGTTCGCCCATTTTTTTGACCAGATCCCAGCCGAATTCGATGTCGTCGTTAACCGAACCTCTGGGTTTACGATTTGTCATAACACCTTCGCCTGCGAGATGTTCTTTGCAATACATTGTCGAATCCTCCAGGAATATCTGTCCGCTTGCAAGTTCGTCAGCTATCGCGCATAGAACAGTATCGTTTCGTTTGTCTTTTCCACGCAGTCTCCAGTACCAGATACGAATAGCCCTCCAGTCGGGCATATATTTGATTAACCGCCAGGGCGTGTACATACTTGTTTTGGCTACACGTCCGACCATTATCGTTCTGCTGGCTCCGTGTTTTCTGAGCTTTCGCATCCATGCTGCCGGCCTTGTCGGGACACCTGGCAAGAATACATCGGTGCAGTCCGCAAGTTCCGGTTCAGCGCTATGAGCCAGTCCGATACAGACAACCTTTAAACCCGCTTTTTTTGCCCCATCGGCGACCAGAAAAGGCAGTCGTCCCTGACCGGCTATTAATCCAAGAATATTGCTCTGGCCTGTGTTCAAACTTTTCTTTCCTTTTCAAGCCGAGCCATTGCCCGCTCAAGTACCTTAATGCGCTTACGCATATCGGGCAGTCCCGGCATCGAACCTAAAACACGTTTAGCCTTGCCAGCTTCCATTGCAGGCGATCCGATTACAGTAACACCGTCATCGATACTGTTCATCACTCCTGATTTCGCTCCGACGCGAACCATATTTCCGATTTTGATATGCCCGACAACGCCTGCCTGACCGCCTAGAACACAATGGTGTCCAAGCGTTGTAGAACCCGAGATACCAACCTGGGGAACCAAGAGGCAGTGTGGGCCAATACGGGTGCCGTGCCCGATGGCTACAAGATCACCTATCTTGCTTCCCTTGCCGATGACAGTATCTTCAAGTGTTGCCCGTTCTATTGCCGCATTGGAACCAATCTCAACATCGTCTTCAAGTATCACCTTACCTATCTGAGGTATCTTGTGATGTACTCCCTTATGCGTTGCAAATCCGTATCCGTCCTGGCCAATGGTCGCGTTTGCATGAATTATCACCCGACTTCCTATTATGGTTTTGTCGTAGATAGCCGCATTTGGATAAACAATGCATCCTTCGCCCATCTCAACGCCGGGTCCGACAAATACGCCCGGATAGAAATAGCAGTTGTCCCCGATCTTAGCGTTGTCGGAAATGGTTACAAAATCACCAACCTGACAATTTTTTCCAAGTATCGCTGTCTCGGCCACAGATGCCTTGTCGCTTATACCGACAGTTTTATGCGGCCTGTGTCCATGCAGCAGCACAACGATCTGCATGAACGCGTAATATGGATCGTCGGCTACAAGGAGTGAACCTGGACATTCGGACTGATGGCCTACGATAACCGCACTGGCGGCAGTTGTTTTAAGCATTGGCTCATAACGTTCGTTACTTAGAAAAGTGATCTGTCCGGGCTCTGCGTTTTCAAGTGTCGATACGGAACTTATGATTATTTCTCCATTGCCGATGACAGTACCGCCGACATGGGCGGCTAATTCTTTAAGGCTTTTTCCCTGCATTAAATCTTCCTCTTACTTACACTGTTTGTTGACATGGTTGATTATAGTCAAACCGTCGCATTCGTCAAACATTTAACATTTCGCGTACGGTGTTGAAAACATCTTCGACAGATTCGCATGTCGGCTGCTTAAATGACTGGCCTGGTGAGATAAGAATCTCGCTTCTGATGCCGACAGGACGGTAGACAACGTGATCTGTAACTCCAAATATCGCAACTGTTCCGATCCCCATCGCGCTTGCCAGGTGCGATATTCCGCTGTCATTACC
>DAOWHR010000194.1 GCA_030641315.1 Anaerohalosphaeraceae bacterium
AACCTGATATTGAACAGGAAATAAAAAATATGGAGATATGACGCTGAAATGGAAAAACAACATAGATCATTGGATAATACGCCTAATTCGGAGGCTTTTTCAGCCCTCTTAAGAGGTGCTTTATTGCCAGAACGGGGTGCTTTTTTATCATTTTAGGCCCTGCATATCGCATTACCTCCTGAATTTTTTGCCTCATTTGCGGTTTATAGCAGTGAATTGTACATTTATTGCAACTGGGCTTGTCACTGCCAAATGGACAATTGGCCAGGCGAGCAGAAGCATAATCAGCGAGATTTTGACAGTCATCGCAAAGTTTGCCATCCGAGCGGGCATGGCCGTTGCCGTCGCAGTATATCCAGATCATCGCCTCTATAGTTCTGGCTTCATGTTCGATGTGTATTTCCGGGTTATTCATGCAGATATTATAACACGCCTTGTGCCATTTGTTAGGCAAAACGGGGAAGATGATTTCAAAAAAGGCCTAATTGAGATGACCAGGCTTAAAAATCTTAAAAAAAAACTGGCAAAATCGCCGTATATGACTAAAATCCATCCCATGAAATACATATTGATCGACAAAATCGTTGCGCTTGAAAGTGCTAAGCAGATAAAAACTGTCAAGAGTGTGTCTCTTGCCGAAGAATATCTCGCCGACCATTTTCCGACATTTCCGGTTCTGCCCGGTGTTCTGCTTTTGCAGGGAATGGTAGAGTCCGCGTCGTGGCTTGTCAGGCACAGTCAGGCTTTCTCTAACAGTATGGTGTTGCTTGAACAGACAAGAAATGTTAAATATAAAAGTTTCGCGGCGCCTTCGATGCAGATAGAATATGACATTACCGCCAAAGCGATAGAAGAAAATGTCAGTTCATTTATCGGTCGCGGAACATGCGACGGTAAGCCTATCGTCGAAGCAAAGTTCTCTTTGAGACATTTTAATCTTGCCGATGAGAATCCGAAGATGGCAGCGGTTGACGGAACTATAATAGAAAATATGAAGCAGCGTTTTGGACTGCTTTGGAAATAAGTGTTAAGCGTTGTTGTCATTGACAACGCTGTTAAATTAATAATTACAAAAGGATTTGAATTTAAAATTAGAACCGGAGGCATTTAATATGGCAATGACTCGTGAAGACATCTTTACGGAAGTTCAGGAAGTACTTATCGATGCGCTTGGACTCGATGATGACGAAGTCACAAGTGAAGCGACATTAATGGGAGACCTTGGCGCTGAGAGTATCGATTTTCTGGATATCGTTTTCAGACTTGAGAAGGCTTTTGACATCAAGATCCCGCGAGAGGAACTGTTCCCCGCCGAAGCTTTGATGAGCAACCCTGAGTATGTAAGCAACGGCAAACTAACAGAAACAGGACTGGCGGAACTGAAGGATAAGATGCCGCACACCGATCTTAAGGAATTTATCGCCGATCCGGATGTTAACAAGATCGCGGACCTGTTCACAGTTGACAGCATTATCAACTTTGTCGAGATAAAGCTTAACGCCGCGTAATGAATTAGTGCAAGTTATCTTCGACATCGGCCTGTGCGTGTACGACATGCAGGGCCGATGTCTTTTTACTAAAGCAGCTTAGGACAATATAATGCGTTGGATATGGATTGATAAATTTCTGGAGTTTAACAGCGGCGTTAGCGCTGTATCGCTCAAGAATGTAACACTTGCCGAGGAACATGTGCATGACCACTTTCCCGGATTTCCGATGATGCCCGAATGCCTGATGATCGAGGCTATGGCACAGACGGCCGGGATTCTGGTAGGCGAAGCGAGAAAGTTTCAGGAAAAAGTTATTTTAGCGAAGATCAACAAGGCCGCGTTCCATAACTACGTGTGTCCGGGAGATACGATCATCCTGCACGCTAATATCGAATCGATATCGCCTGAGGCAGCCAGTACAGCCGGCAGGATCATGCGTGGCGACGAACTTATCGCAGAGATCAGCCTGATGTTCAGCCATATAGACAATAATCTCGCGGGCATGGAGTTCCCGGAAGATAATTTCGTATTTACAGACATGTTCAATTCACTACTAACAGGATTCGTTGACAAAAACGATACCCCGGAGCAAACGTCATGAGTGACAGACGTATAGTCATAACAGGAGTTGGAGCGGCAAGTCCGCTTGGGCTTACCGTCGATCAGATGTGGGACGGATTGACCAACGGAAAAAGCGGGATAGATACTATCACAGCTTTTGACCCGACAGCTTTTCCGTGCAGGATAGCAGGCCAGATCCCTGAGTTTAAGATTCGCGACTATGTCCCAAAATCCCACCGTAAAGCCACAAAACTGATGAGCAGGGATATAGAGCTTTCGATAATCGCCGCGAACGAGGCAATCGAAGATGCCGGTCTGGTCACCAAGTATAAAACAGGGAACGAAGCTGAATATAGCGTTTCACCTGACAGATTCGCGATCAATATGGGCGCAGGCCTTATTAGCTGCGATTTTACCGAACTGGCATATTCGGTCGGACACAGCGTTACTGACGGCAGGTTCGATATCAAAAAGTGGGGAACTGACGGCCTCAATACTTTGACTCCATTATGGCTGCTGAAGTACCTGCCCAATATGCTGCCCTGCCATGTCGGGATCATCCATGATGTCCGAGGCCCGAGCAATACTATTACATGCGGTGAAGTTGGTTCATATCTTGCGATTGGCGAAGCGATGCAGGTGATTAAAAGAGGTGACGCTGAAGTTGCTCTTGCCGGCGGATGCGAAGCAAAAGTAAACGCTATCGTTATTGCCCGCCAGTGTCTGCTCAAACGCGTAGCAACGAACCACAACGACAGCCCACAAACCGCATGTAGGCCATTTGATAAAAACGCAGACGGTTCTGTTTTTGGAGAAAGTGCGGCGCTGGTAGTCCTTGAAGAGATGCAAACCGCTCTTGGACGCGGCGCGAAAATATACGCAGAAGTTGTCGGGCTTGGTCAAAGCACAAATCTAAGTTCGAAGTTTGAAAAACTCGAACAGGATGGCAAAGGTGTCGAGATCGCAATACGAAAAGCGATGAAAGATGCTAATATCACGCCGGATGATATCGACCTGATAATTCCCAACGGCAGCGGTATACTGGCTGACGATGAGGCAGAAGCGGCGGCAATCACAAGAGCAATGGGCGCAAACATCGAACGGATACCGGTTTGGCCGACAAAATCCATGGTAAGTCATACCGGTTCAGGCGCAGGCTGTATCGACACCATCGCGGCAGTGAAAGCAATGAGTACCGGGGCAATCCCGGCAGCAGTGAACTGCGATGAAAAATTTGACGGATGCAGACTTAATATTGTGAGCAAACCCATAGAAACAAAGATACGCTATGCTCTTTGCTGCGGATACACATTCGGCAGCCAGACTGCGGCGTTGATCCTTAAAAATATTGATGGTGAGATATAATGGCACAAAGAGTTGTAATTACAGGGATGGGTCTTGTAACGCCGCTGGGTAACGACGTCGAAACCGTCTGGAACGGTTTGATGACCGGCAAAAGCGGCATGGGCAATACGACTGTTTTTGACGCGTCAACTTTCCCGACGAAATTCGGCGCTGAAGTTAAGAACTACGACGCTGCGAAAGTACTCAAAAGACCTGAACTGCACAAATTTGCAAACCGCGGAAGCACATTTGTTCTGGGAGCATGTATCGAGGCGTGTGCACAAGCAGGTATCGAGACCGAGACAGATGAGCCAGCAGATGGTATCGACAGAGAAAAACTGGGGATATATCTCGGTGCAGGAGAAGGAACTGTAGATAATGACAATTTCTTTGAAGCGTTGGTCGCGGGCTGGGACAGCGAAGGCCGTGAAATGAACTGGCAGAAATGGGGCCAGGTCGCCTTTGAAAAGCTGACCGGTATGAAGGAGCTGGAGCAGGAACCCAACATGCCGACGAGCCATCTGGCGATACTGACCGGCGCGAGAGGACCAGTCAGAAGTTGTTTGACAGCGTGTGCGGCAAGCACGCAGGCGATAGGCGAAGCAACAATGATGGTCCGGTCCGGACAGGCCGACATTATTATATCAGGCGGCGCACACTCAATGATACATCCTTTGGGAGTGTCCGGATTTTCCAGGTTGACCGCCATTTCGACGAGGAACGACAGTCCCGAAACGGCATCGAGGCCGTTTTCCGCAGATCGTGACGGATTCGTGCTTGGCGAAGGCGGCGCGGTAGTAATACTCGAATCACTTGAGTCAGCACAAAAACGCGGCGCAAAAATATTGGCTGAGATTATCGGATTCGGCAGCAGTTCGGATGCCTTCCGCGTCACGGACATGCACAACGAGGCACGCGGCGCCGTTCAGGCACTGCGAGCAGCGATGACAGACGCAAATATCACCATTGAAGATATTGACTATATCAGCACGCACGGAACGAGCACATCGGAAAACGACAGTATTGAGACGCTGGCCATCAAGACTGTCTTCGATGATCATGCAAAAAATATCCCGTGCAGCAGTCCCAAAAGCATGTTCGGTCACCTGATCGGAGCTACCGGCGGAGC